>DAOKZN010000029.1:0-13612 GCA_035325625.1 Mesorhizobium sp.
CCGCGCAGGCGGGCGGCCGCCACGGCAGCGCGCTCGGTGACGCGCACCAGTTCCATGGTGAGTATCCGGTCGAGGCCGGCGCCGGTGTCGTGAGCCATGTTCATGGGTCCAAAATCCTCGTTCGCTCGTTTTCTTCGGGGCGATTGGAGCCCTTTTGTCAAAGCCGCATGACGACGACAAGACCTTGCCTGCCCTTTTTCGAAAGGCCAGGAATATCAATCGATTGAACGGCAACGGCCCGGCGCTTTCACGCCGGGCCGCCTGTGTGGAAAGGGGGTCGGATCAGTGCCAGCGCCGCGGACCGGAGCCCGCCTGCCCGGCCAGCATGCCGAGCATGAAGCCGACCACCCCGCCGAGCACCAGCGCACCCGATATGGTGCCCGGATTCTGCTGCACGGTCTCCGACACCGATTGCGCCTGCGTGCGCAACTGGCGGGCCGTGCGCGAAGCGCGGTCGGAGGCGGCGTCGTACCAGTCGCCGGCCTGCTCGGCCGCGTCTTCCGCACGCTCGGACAGCGTCTTGCTGATGCGGTTCATTTCGCGCCGAAGCTCGGCGATCTGCTTCTTCATCGCTTCCTGAACGTCCTCGGGCTTGATGGGGTCTGCCATTCGATGGTCCTTTCGTGGATGGGATTGCTTCACCTGCGGTCCGCTCAGAACACGGCCAGATATTTCAGCAGCGAGATTATGCCGATGATGATGACGACAAGCTGCGCGATCTGGCGCACGCGCCCGTCGAGCGGCAACCTCTGGACGAGGTAGAGCACGAGAACGATCACCAGGAAGGTGATGAGTATGCTGATGAGAACGCTGCCGGCCATGGTCCCTCGCCTGGAATGAAACGGAGAAAACAAGCCGCACAACGGCCGGCCGGACAGAAGGTTCCCTCCCCGGCCTGTCTCAACGCAAGGTGGTGCCCCCACGCCGGCATGGCACCGACGGGCTCTTCATGTCCGGAAAATGTGGATTGCCCGGCCCCGGAGCGGCGGACGCTCCGAATGCGTCGCCGCCGCCCGCCATCCATTCGCGGCCAGGTGATTTCCCCGGCTACGAAACAGCTTAGCCGGCGCGCTCTATGCGGATGACCTGCGGCTTGTCGGCGAGATGGCCGTCCTTCGTCACCCCCTCGACGGCCTTGCGCACCGCCGCTTCGGTGGTCTCGTGCGTGACCAGGATGACGGTCTTGAGATCGGGCGTGCTGGAACCGTTGGAATGCTGGACGATCGATTCCAGCGAGATTTCGTTCTCGGCCATGCGCTTGGCAACCGCCGCGAACACGCCGACGCGATCGTAAACCGTAAGCCGGATGAAATAGCCACCGGCGTGGCTGCGCATGCGCGCCTTCCGGTAGGGCTGCAATTCCCTGGCCGGCCAGCCGAAGACGGGCCCGTGCTGGAAGCCGGGCCGGCTCTTGGCGATGTCGGCGATGTCGCCCACCACGGCGGACGCCGTGGCGTTGCCGCCCGCGCCCGGGCCGGAAAGCAGAAGCTCGCCCAATATGTCGGTCTCGATGGCCACGGCATTGGTCACGCCATGCACCTGCGCGATGACGGAAGCCGTCGGCACCATGGTGGGATGCACGCGCTGCTCGATGCCGGTCTCGGTGCGCTGGGCAACGCCCAGCAGCTTGATGCGGTAGCCGAGTTCGCTCGCGGCGCGAATATCGGCCTGGGTGATGTTGGAGATGCCCTCCAGATAGATGTCGTCGGCCGCGATCCGCGTGCCGAAGGCGAGGCTGGTCAGGATCGACAGCTTGTGGGCGGTGTCGTTGCCCTCGATGTCGAAGGTGGGATCCGCCTCGGCATAGCCCAGCCGCTGGGCGTCCTTCAGGCATTCCTCGAAGGAAAGCCCCTCTGCCTCCATGCGGGTCAGGATATAGTTGCAGGTGCCGTTGAGGATGCCGAAGACGCGGGAAACCGTATTGCCCGCCATGGCCTCGCGCATGGTCTTGATGACCGGGATGCCGCCGGCCACCGCCGCCTCGTAGTTGAGCAGCACGCCCTTCTTCTCGGCCACCTCGGCCAGCGCCACGCCGTGCTTGGCAAGCAGCGCCTTGTTGGCGGTCACCACATGGCGGCCGGCGTCGAGCGCGGCCCTCACGCAGGCGCGCGCCGGCCCTTCGTCGCCGCCGATCAGCTCGACGAACACGTCGATGGCGGCCTTTTCCGCCAGTTTCACCGGGTCGTCGAACCATTCCGCCCCGGAAAGGTCGATGCCGCGGTCGCGGCGGGCATCGCGCGCCGAGACGGCCGGGACCACGATCTCGCGCCCGCACTGGCGCGTCAGCTCCGCGGCCTTGTCGTGCAGCACGCGCACGACGGAAGCGCCGACCGTGCCGAGACCGGCAATTCCAACACGCAAGGATTCAGCCATGTGCGGGGAGGCCCCTCAAATTCGTTCGATGGTGATGCGGCAGATGCTCAGCGGCGCGCCGCCAGCGGAACCACATTGTTGGGTTGGTTGGCGCTGGAGGTCAGGAAGCGCTTGATGTTGCGCGCCGCCTGCCGGATGCGGTGCTCGTTCTCCACCAGCGCAAGCCGCACATAGTCGTCGCCGTGCTCGCCGAAGCCGATGCCCGGCGCCACCGCCACGTCCGCATGCTCGATGAGCAGCTTGGAGAATTCCAGCGAGCCCAGATGCCGGAACGGCTCGGGGATCGGCGCCCAGGCGAACATGGTGGCCGGCGGCGGCGGAATCTCCCAGCCGGCGCGGGCGAAGGAATCGACCATCACGTCGCGGCGGCGGTGATAGACCTCCCGCACCTCGGCGATGTCGGAGCCGTCGCCGTTGAGCGCGGCCGTGGCCGCCACCTGGATCGGCGTGAAGGCGCCGTAGTCGAGATAGGACTTCACCCGCGTCAGAGCCGAGATCAGCCTTTCGTTGCCGACGGCGAAGCCCATGCGCCAGCCGGGCATGGAGAAGGTCTTCGACATGGAGGTGAATTCGACCGTGCAGTCGATCGCGCCCGGCACCTGGAGCACCGAGGGCGGCGGGTTGCCGTCGAAATAGATCTCCGAATAGGCGAGGTCCGACAGGATGATGATGTCGTTCTTCTTCGCGAAGGCGACCACGTCCTTGTAGAAGTCGAGCGAGGCGGTGAGCGCGGTCGGGTTCGACGGGTAATTGAGGATCAGCGCCAGCGGCTTGGGGATCGAATGGCGCACGCCGCGCTCCAGCGCCGGGATGAAGGCGTCGTCCGGCTGGACCTGCATGGAGCGGATCACGCCGCCGGACATGATGAAGCCGAAGGCGTGGATCGGATAGGTCGGATCCGGGCACAGCACCACGTCGCCGGGCGCGGTGATGGCCTGGGCCATGTTGGCGAAGCCTTCCTTGGAGCCGAGCGTGGCGACCACCTGCGTGTCGGGGTCCAGCTTCACGCCGAAGCGGCGCGCGTAGTAGTTGGCCTGGGCGCGGCGCAGGCCGGGAATGCCGCGCGAGGAGGAGTAGCGGTGGGTGCGCGGGTCGCGAACCACTTCGCACAGCTTGTCGACGATGGCCTTGGGCGTCGGCAGGTCGGGGTTGCCCATGCCGAGATCGATGATGTCGGCGCCGCGCGAACGGGCGCTGGCCTTCAGCCGGTTGACCTGCTCGAACACATAGGGCGGAAGGCGGCGGACCTTGTGAAACTCTTCCATGGCGGTTCCAGACGAGCGGGAGGGCGTTTGCGCGCGCTATATACTCATTTGCAAGTCGGGTCGAGTGCGGGATCGCACCCCGGGCGGGCCTGCTTGCTCTCGATCTGTTTCAGCGTTTTCCGTCCCCGGTCGGCGGCCAGCGAATTCAGTTCCGCCGCGGTGGCGGCCGTGCCGCCGCCCCTCGCGCCTCTCTGCGCCGCGGCCTGATCGGCCTTCAGTTGTGCCAGCTTGGCGCTCGCCTGGGCGTCGGTGAATTGGGGCGCGGCGTTCTGCGGCGCGATGTTGAGGTTGGGAAAGGCGCCCGTGTCCTTCGGCCCCGCCGCGTCGGACTGCATGGCAGAGGGCGCCGCGCTATCCATGTTGGAGGTCGAGCAGGCGGCCAGCCCCGCCAGCGCGAACGCGGCGGCGATGCGGCACAATGTGCCGGAAGCGGGAAAAAGGGCTCTGCCCATACTATATGTCATATTGTTTGCGCACCGGCCGGAATAGAGCATGCGTAATTCGATCGCATCATGATACCATAACCGTAAAACGCATTCGGGAGGAATTGCCTACGTCATGTCCAAAAGGCCCGATTCGGACAAGACCGACAATGCCGGCCCTGCCGCCATCGACCAATATGTGGTGAAGGACCCGGAACGCTTCGCTCTCAATCTGGCACGCATGCTCGAACAGGCCGGCAAGGCCGCCGCGGCATGGGCGGAGCCGCGCGAGAAGGGCGAGAAGCGCGACCAGGTGGCCGAGCCCATGGCCGACATGGTCAAGACCTTCTCCAAGCTGAGCGAATACTGGCTGTCGGACCCGCAGCGCGCGCTGGAGGCGCAGACCCGCCTCTATTCCGGCTATATGAGCGTGTGGGCGAACGCCATCCAGCGGCTGGGCTCAAACGACATACCGGTGGAGGATGTCATAAAGCCCGAGCGCGGCGACAAGCGCTTCCAGGACCCCGAATGGGGCCGCAACGCATTCTTCGACTTCCTCAAGCAGACCTATCTCGTCACCTCGCGCTGGGCGGCGGACCTGGTCGAGCATGCCGAGGGCCTGGACGAGCACACCCGCCACAAGGCGTCCTTCTATGTAAAGCAGGTGGCCAACGCGATCTCGCCCTCCAACTTTATCCTCACCAATCCGGAGCTTTTCCGCGAGACCGTGGCCTCGAACGGCGAGAACCTGGTGCGCGGCATGAAGATGCTGGCCGAGGACATAACCGCCGGCCGGGGCGACCTGAAGCTCCGGCAGGCCGATCCGTTCAGCTTCGAGATCGGCAGGAACATCGCCGTGACCCCCGGCAAGGTCGTCGGCCGCAGCGACGTGGCCGAGATCATCCAGTATGCGCCGGTCACGGAAACGGTGCTGAAGCGGCCGCTGCTGATCTGTCCGCCCTGGATCAACAAGTTCTACATCCTCGACCTCAACCCAGAGAAATCCTTCATCCGCTGGGCGGTGGAACAGGGGCACACGGTCTTCGTCATCTCCTGGATCAACCCGGACGAGCGCCACGGCACCAAGAGCTGGGAAGCCTACATCCGCGAGGGCCTGCAATACGGCCTCGACACGGTGGAGAAGGCAACGGGAGAGCGCGAGGTCAACGCCATCGGCTATTGCGTGGGCGGCACGCTGCTGGCGGCCGCGCTCGCGCTTCTGGCGCAGGAAGGCGACAACCGCATCCGCTCCGCCACCTTCTTCACCACGCAGGTGGACTTCACCTATGCCGGCGACCTGAAGGTATTCGTCGACGAGGATCAGGTCGCGGCGCTCGAGCAGGCCATGAACGAGCGGGGCTTCCTCGAAGGCACCAAGATGGCGACCGCCTTCAACATGCTGCGCTCGGGCGACCTGATCTGGCCCTATGTCGTCAACAACTACATGCGCGGCAAGGATCCCCTGCCCTTCGACCTGCTTTACTGGAACGCCGATTCCACGCGCATGACGGCCGCCAACCACTCGTTCTACCTGCGCAACTGCTACCTGGAGAACAATCTGTCGGCCGGGCGCATGGAACTGGCCGGGCGGACGGTCTCGCTGGCCGACGTCACCATCCCTGTCTACAACCTCGCCGCCCGCGAGGACCACATCGCCCCGGCCCGCTCGGTCTTTCTGGGCTGCCGCTATTTCGGCGGCGAGGTCGAATTCGTGCTGGCCGGCTCCGGGCACATCGCCGGTGTCGTCAATCCGCCGGCGCTGAAGAAGTACCAGCACTGGACCGGCGGCAAGCCGGAGGGTGACTACGAAGACTGGATCGCCGCCGCCACCGAGAATCCCGGCTCATGGTGGTCGCACTGGCAGCGCTGGATCGAGGCCAAGGACCCCGCACGCGTGCCGGCGCGCAAGCCCGGCCAGCACCTCAAACCGCTGGGCGACGCGCCCGGCACATATGTCAAGGTGCGCGTCTGAGCCCCGACGAAATGTAACCGCCTGTAATGTGTGGTGAGTTGACGCCCGCGCAGAAGCGAGCGAAATGGTTGCGTCAACTACGAAGTTGATGCATTCCGCATCGAGTCGACGGTTTTTTAGTCAGGCTTGCGGAAATGACACAGGTCTCGTTTCCGATCGTGGAAACTCGATCATCGGCGGCAGCCACGGCCGCTTCAGTGACGGTTCAGGTCGGAAAAGCGAGGGGGATGCAGTTTGAGATCAAGGGGACCGCACCTTGCGAAGGGTGAACGCCGCGCGATTGCGGCCGCTCTGCTTTCCCTGCTGCTGGCTTCCTGCACCTCTGCCGGCGACCCGGGCCTGAACGCGGCCCTGCCGGGATATAATGCCGGCCCCACCGATTTCAGCCAGGCGACGGCGCCGCAGACGCCGGCAGCCGCCGATTCGTCCGCGCTCGCCGCAGCCCAGCAACCGCTGGCCACCGCCGAGGCGGACGTGCCGCTTCCCGAAGCGGTCGCCTATCTGCCGAGCGCCAGCCCCGGCACGGATTTTCCGGTACCCGCCCCGGCCGAGGCCACCGTAATCACCGCCACGACGCCGCCGGCGCTGGAGCCGGCAGAGGTGGCGGCTGCCTCCGCGCCAGCCGAAACCATGGCGGAAAGCGCCCCGCAGCCGCAACCCACGCCGGAAGCCGAAGCGGCCGCGCCGGCGATGAACCATCCGGTCTACGTCACGGCGGGCGAGATGCCGGCCGCTGCCCCCGCTTCTCCAAAGAAGAAGGGCTTCCTGGCCTCTCTGTTCGGCTCTCAGCCGGCCGAAGCCGCCTCGGCGCCGCAGCCGAAAGCGCCCAAGACGCAGCCCGAGGCCAAGCAGGCCAAGCCGATCGTCACCCTTGCATCGGCAGAGGTCGCGCAGAAGCCGCTGGCGCTGGCCTCGGCCGTCTCGCCCCCGTCCTTCTCCGACAACGCCCTGCCCGGCGTGCGGCAGACGGCCCTGTTCGAGATCAAGCGCAAGTCCGGCCTCGACGACGACAGCGACATCGACCTCAACGAGGACGAAGGCGGCGCCTTCCAGGTCGCGTCCGCCGCCGGCATGGCGCGGCTGGCGCCCAACGGACTGCTGAAGCAGAACGAGGGCGTCGACGTGGCCTGCCTGAAACCTTCGCTGGTGCGGGTGCTGAAGACCATCGAAGGACATTATGGCCGGAAGCTGGTCGTGACCTCCGGCTATCGGGACCTCAACCGCAACACCCGCGCCCGCGGCGCCAAGAACTCGCTGCACATGTATTGCGCGGCCGCCGACATCCAGATTCCCGGCGTCAGCAAATGGGAACTGGCCAGCTATGTGCGCTCCATGCCGGGGCGCGGCGGCGTCGGCACCTACTGCCACACCGAATCGGTGCATGTGGACGTCGGGCCGGAACGCGACTGGAACTGGCGCTGCCGCCGCCGCAAGTAAACGACGAGGCTTTCGGTGCACCCCTTTCCGGGCCGGGCCTTCGCAAACCGCCTCGCCGCTTTCCCCACGCCGGGGGCATCGCATGCAAAAAAGTTGGCACTATCGCGGCCGCACGGGTTGCTCCTTCGCTCCTGCGCAACTATAAGCCGCCGTGGCTGCGCCCATCGTCTAGCGGTCAGGACACCGCCCTTTCACGGCGGCGACACGGGTTCGAGTCCCGTTGGGCGTACCAGCTATCCGCATTCCGTGCCCTTTCGAGCATCCGGGCGTATCCCGAGCCGCCGTCTCAACAGGCCCTGACCTCAAGCTCAACCCGAAGCGGACCAGCGTGCAAGTTCCAGTCTATGCGATCAATCTGGAGCGGTCCAAGGACCGCTGGGAAGCGTTGCAGGAGAGCGCGGCGCGCTTCGGCATCGGCCTGCGCCGGATCGACGCCGTCGACGGACGCGCCCTTCATGCCGGCGAACTGGCCGGGCTCGACGAACCCGGTTTCCGGCGCATCCACGGCAAGCGCGTGCTGCCAGCCGAAATCGGCTGCTATTTCAGCCATTTGCGTGCGCTCGACGCCATTGCGAAGGGGGCGGAGCCATATGCGGTCGTCGTGGAGGACGACATCGTCTTCACGCCGGACTTCCTGCCCTTCCTGAACGGCCTGACCAGGCTGGAAGGCTGGGACGTCGTGAAGCTCGTCAATCACCGCACGTCGCTTATTCGCCACATTCATCGCGTGAACAGCAAGCATGGAATCGGACGTTGCCTGCATGGCCCGCTCGGCAGTTCGGCTGCCTACGTCGTGACGCGCGAGGGTGCGGCCATGTTGCTTCGCGCGCTGCAGCCGATGCGGCTGCCCTACGATGTCGCGCTGGAGCGGGGCTGGGCGGGCGGCTACGAGATATTCACGGCGGACAAGGCCGTGGTGGGGCTGTCCGGCGCGCTGATCTCGACCATCGGCGGCAGCGCGGCCTATGCCCACACCCGCCTGCCGCCTTGGAAGAGGCTGGGCACGCTGCTGTTCCGCGCCGGGGACTATGCGCGTCGGGTCGGCTACGCCTTGCGCAGGACGAAGATCGAAGAGGCCCGGCACTGAAACCGCTCAAGAGATCGTTCCTTTTTCGCCGCAGGGCAGATTCATGGGCGTTGAGCCTCGGTGCCATGCTCATGCCGGTCCGCCTCGGGCTGGGACCGGCCGTGCTGTTCCTGTTCTCCTGCATCGGCATCTATCTGGCCAGCGCCCGCCACAGAACCACACGGCTGTTCGCCGGCAGCTTCTATTTCTACATCGTCGCCTATGGCGTCTGGTCGCTGGGGCTGATCCTGTGGCGGGGCGAGCCCATCCTCGACAACCGGCAGATCGGCTATACGGCGCTGCTTGCCGTCCTCGCTTTTGCCGGCCCCGGCATGGTGCTGGTGCGCGATCCGCTGCGCGCCTATGTGCTCGGCTCGCGCATCGGCACCGTGCTGGCGGCGGTGGCGGCGATCGGCATGGCATTTTTCAGTGAAGACAGGATCGGCATCGGCGGCAACGCGGCGGTCTTCGCCTTCGCGTCGGGCGTTGGCGCCATATCGGCGGGCATTCCCCTGCGCAACGCGCCGCGCTTCCTGCCCAACGGGCCGCAATGGCTGCTCCTCGGCGTGGTCGCGGCGATGGCCTCGGGCACGCGCGCGACCATCGTCGTCCTGCCTCTCGTCGCGCTCATCGAGATCGTCATCTACCTGCGCCGCTGCAGCCCGCGCCAGCAGATCTCAGCCGCCGCCGGCGCGGCGCTCGCCGCGATCGCCGTGGCCGGCCCGGCCAGCAGCGTCATTTCCGAGCGCTTCGTCGGGATGATCCAGTATTACGACACCGGCGACAGCACCAAATGGGAAGACAAGTTCTCCGCCGACATCCGGCTGGCGATGTGGCAGGGCGCCGTCAAGGTCATCGCGCAGGCCCCCATCATCGGCGTCGGCGCCTCGGCGAAGATGGACATGGTGCGCCAGGCGGCGGGGCCGCAAGGCAAGATGCTGGACGGCTTCCGCCATGTCCACAACACGCTGCTGGACGAACTGCTGAACGACGGCGTCGTCGGGCTGGCGCTTCTGCTGGCGGCGTTCCTGTCGATCTTCGCCTATCTCTGGCATGCGGCCACCGAGGCCGAACTGCGAAGGGCGATGCTCTACTTCGCCGTCCTGTGCACCAGCTACGGCATGCTGCACAATCCGCTGCTGCACGAGATGACCATAAGCTCGGTCATGTTCTTCTTTGCCGCGCTCAACGCTGCCGCCTCCCGCCGCATGATGGCATGGCGCAGGCGACCGGCCTCCGCAGGGCCCGAGCGCGATCCGCGCCTGTGGAGCGGCACCGCCCCCTTTGCGGGCTGATGCTTCGGCCGCCAGATCGCGTGCGCTCTGACGGATGCATATCGGCGATATATCTCTTTGTTTGAGCATCGGATTTTCCGAGAACCGGATGCGACTTTTCGGTCCGATGCCCCAGATCGTTTCACGGAAACGCCGAAACGATCTATTTTTTTGTTTCTGCGCAATTCCGGACGGAAAACCGGTTCCCACTTTTCCTGGAATTGCTCTCTAACGATCGAACCCGCCCTGCCCTTCGTCCATGGCGCCGACGACCTCGGCGGCCAGAGAGCGTGTGATGCGGCTCTTCTGCTCCAGCGCCGCCCGGTCGAGCCGCTCCACCACGCGCATGGCCGTGGCCAGCGAGCGTTCCATGCGCCGCACCAGATAGTGCACGACATGCGGCTCCACCTCCACCTGGCGGTCGGCGAACAGCTTGGTGACCACGCCGGCCAGCAGCAGGTCGTCCGGCTCGTGGATCTCCACCGTGGCGGCCGCTTTCAGCCGCGAGGCGAGGTCGGGCAGCTTCACCCCCCAGGCGGCGGGAAAGCGGCGCGCCGTCAGCAGCAGGTGCGAGCCTGCGGCGCGTGTGGCGTTGATGAGATGGAACAGGCCCTGCTCGTCGATCGCAGCGGCATCGACGTCGTCGATCAGCACCGGGCGGGTGCCGAGCGAGCCGGCCTCTTCCCCGATGCGGCCGGGGGAAAGCTGCAATGCGCCGGCGGCCTCGCGCCAGATGGAAGCGAGATGGGTCTTGCCGCAGCCGGGCGGTCCCGCCAGCACCATGACCGGGGCGGGCCAGTCCGGCCAGCGGTCCACCAGCGCCACGGCTTCCGCGTTCGCGGCCGACACCACGAGGTCGTCGCGCGAATAGCCGGTGCCGTGCCCGAGATCGAGCGGAAGCTGGCGCGGCCTTTCCGTCTGCCCGTTCATCCGCGCGTCCGCGCCGCCCTGGCGCGCCGCGGCGGCAGCGGCGGCGGCGGTGCCTCGCCATGGCCCCTGTAGAGCGGCGATTCGAGATAGCGGGAGATGGCGAAGCGCACCAGCACGGCAATGGCCGCCGCCGCCGGCACCGCGATCAGCAGGCCGACGAAGCCGAACAGCGCGCCGAAGGCGAACAGCGAGAACATCAGCCACACCGGGTGCAGGCCGACGCTCTTGCCCACCAGCTTCGGCTGCAGGATGTTGCCCTCGACGAACTGGCCCGCGAAGAAGACGCAGGCCACGGCCACCACCATGATCCAGTCCGGCCAGAACTGGACGAATGCCACGCCCACGGCCAGCGCCAGCCCGGTCAGCGAGCCGACATAGGGGATGAAGCTGATGAGGCCGGAGAACAGGCCGATCAGGATGCCGAAATTGAGGCCGGTGAGCGTCAGCCCGATGGCGTACATGGCGCCGAGCACGATACAGAGCGTGCCCTGTCCCCGCACGAAGCCGGCAGTCGCCGTGTTGATGTCGGTGGCGATCCCGCGCACCGTCAGCACGTGGTCGCGCGGCACCCAGCTATCCACGGTCGCCACCATGCGGTCCCAGTCCAGCAGCATGTAGAAAGCCACCACCGGCGTCACCACGAACAGGCTGACGATGGAGACCAGCGCCACGCCGGAACTCCAGATCGACTGGAACACCGTGGTCAGCAGGCCGAAGCCGGAGGTCAGCACGGAGTTGAGCCCCTCCTTCAGGCCGGCGGCATCAACCCCGAAGCGCTGCTCCAGCCATTGCGGGTCGAAGCTGGTGATGAGCCCCTGCAGCCGGGTCAGATATTCGGGCAGCTTGCCGGCGAATTCGCTCATCTGCGAGGCCAGCACCGGGATCAGCACCACGAAAGCCAGCACCAGCGCCACGATGAAGGCGATCAGGATCACCACCGTCGCCATGAAGCGCGACAGGCCCAGCCGCTCCAGCCTGTCGGCCACCGGATCGAGGAAATAGGCCAGCACCATGCCCGCCACGAAAGGCAGCAGGATGCCGCTGAAGACATAGAGGAAGAGCGCGAGCACCAGCGCGGCGCCCAGCCAAAAGCCGACCTGGCGCCAGAAGGCGGCCGATGCCGCGGCCCTGGCGGGCGCGTCGTCAGGTGCTGCCGGGGGTACTGCCTTCGCCATAGCCGCTCATATGCTTCAGCCAGGCCACGAGATAGGCTGCGGCCGAAGCCACGGTCAAGAGGCCGGACGCCAATATCAGGAACGGCCGCATGGGGCCGAGGGACAGATCGAATGCCAGCTCGCCCAGCACGAAGGCCGCCAGCACGATCTGGACCGCAGTGTTCACCTTCGACACCATCAGCGGCCGCATCTCCACCGGCTGACCCATGACGGTCGATAGCAGGACCGCGCACACGATCAGCACATCGCGGGAAACAGCCGCGATGACCAGCCACAGCGGCAGTTCGCCGATGATGATGCCGAGCACGACGAACACGCAGACCAGCAGCACCTTGTCGGCCATCGGGTCGAGATAGGCGCCCAGGCGCGAGCCCTGGTTGAAACTGCGGGCGATGAAGCCGTCTATGGCATCCGAGACGCCAGCGACGATGAACCCGCCGAAAGCCCAGCCCCACTGCGCCTTCAGCATGGCCAGCACCACTGCCGGCACCAGCAGGAAGCGCAGGATCGTGATCAGGTTGGGGATCGTCACCAAAAGAACCTGCAGCTAGGGTAATATGCGCCCGCCGGAATACAAACGACGGCGATGCGCCTGATAGTTGGATAAGGAAAAGGCGAACCGCAATAGACGAGGCCGAACTCTTTTTTGCCGGCCGGGACATGGCCGCCGCCGCCCATGCTGCTTGCGGGGCGGGACGGTTCGTGGCAAGAGCCCCGCACAAGCAGGGAAATGGCGATGAGCGAGCAGAAGAACGGGCTCACCTATGCCGATGCGGGCGTCGACATCGACGCCGGCAATCTGATGGTGGAGAAGATCAAGCCGCTGGTGCGGGCCACCCGCCGACCGGGCGCCGACGGCGAGATCGGCGGCTTCGGCGGGCTGTTCGACCTGAAGGCGGCCGGCTTCACCGATCCGGTGCTGGTGGCCGCCAATGACGGCGTCGGCACCAAGCTGAAGATCGCCATCGAGGCCGGCAAGCACGACACGATCGGCATCGACCTCGTGGCCATGTGCGTCAACGATCTCGTCGTGCAGGGCGCCGAGCCGCTGTTCTTCCTCGACTATCTGGCCACCGGCAAGCTGGACCCCGAGCAGGGCGTGGCCATTGTCGGCGGCATCGCGGAGGGCTGCAAGCAGGCCGGCTGCGCGCTGATCGGCGGCGAGACGGCCGAGATGCCCGGCATGTACAGCGAAAAGGACTACGACCTCGCCGGCTTCGCGGTAGGCGCTGCTGAGCGCGGCCAGATGCTGCCCACCGACGACATCGTGGAGGGCGACGTGCTGCTGGGGCTTGCCTCCTCCGGCGTTCATTCCAACGGCTTTTCGCTGGTGCGCCGCATCGTGGCCGGAAGCGGGCTGGCCTGGGACGCGCCGGCCCCCTTCAGCACCGATGCCACGCTTGCCGAGGCGCTGCTGGAGCCGACACGCATCTATGTGAAATCCGTGCTGAAGGCGATCCGCAACACGCACGGCATCAAGGCGCTGGCCCACATCACCGGCGGCGGCTTCCCCGACAACATCCCGCGCGTGCTGCCCAAGGACTTTTCCGCCGAGCTCGACCTCGACGCCATCGAGGTGTCGCCGGTGTTTTCCTGGCTCGCCAGGACAGGCGGCGTGGCGGCGCAGGAAATGATGCGCACCTTCAACTGCGGCATCGGCATGGTGGTGGCGGTGGCGTCCGGCCAGGCCGCGCAGGT
>DAOKZN010000030.1:0-13493 GCA_035325625.1 Mesorhizobium sp.
CTATGCCGCGATCTAACCCAGCGCCTGGTCGATGGAGCGGCGCAGGATGGCGACGAGCTCGTCCACCTCGGCGCGCGAGATGACGAGCGGCGGCGAGAAGACGAGGCAGTCGCGCACGGCGCGCGTCGCCAGCCCGTTGGCGAAGCAGGCATTGCGCACCGGCGTGGCCATGCTGCCCATCGGCTCGACCGGACCGCGGCCTTTCCTGTCGCGGGTCAGCTCCACTGCGCCCATCAGGCCAACGCCGCGCACCTCGCCCACCAGTTCGTGGTCGAGCAGCGTCGCCAGCCGCTCCTGGAAATAGGGGCCGATGTCGCTGCCCACCCGCTCCACGATGCCCTCGCGCTTCATGATGGCGATATTTTCGCGCGATACCGCGGCGGCGACCGGATGGCCGGAATAGGTGTAGCCGTGCGGAAACCGCCCCGGCGCATCGAACACCACTTCCGCCACGCGGTCGTGGACGATGCTGGCGGAGATCGGCAGATAGCCGGACGACATGCCCTTGGCGACGGTCATGATGTCCGGCGCGATGCCGAAGGTCTGGCTGCCGAACCATTGCCCGGTGCGGCCGAAGCCGCATATGACCTCGTCGACGATGAGCAGGATGCCGTATTTCCGGCAGATGCGCTGCACTTCCGGCCAGTAGGTCGAGGGCGGGACGATGACGCCGCCGGCGCCCTGCACCGGCTCGCCGATGAACGCCGCCACCCGCTCGGGGCCGACGGCCAGGATCGTCTCCTCCACGCCGCGCGCAGCCTTGAGGCCGAACTCCTCCGGCGACAGGTCGCCGCCCTCCGCCCACCAGAACGGCGCGGGCGCATGGACGATGTCGGGGATCGGGATGCCGGCTATGTCGTGCATGCTGGCAAGCCCGGTGAGGCTGGCCGCGGCGATGGTGCTGCCGTGATAGGCGAGCTTGCGGCTGACGATGACGGTGCGCTCCGGCGCGCCGCGCTTCTGCCAGTAGGTGCGGGCGATGCGGATGTTGGTGTCGTTCGCCTCGGAGCCGGAATTGGAGAAGAAGACGCGGTTCAACCCCTCGGGCGCCAGTTCCGCCAGTTCCTCGGCAAGCTGCACGGTGGCCGGCATGGTCGTCTTGAAGAAGGAGTTGTAGTAGGGCAGCTCGCGCATCTGCCGCGCCGCGGCCTCGGCCAGCTCCGGCCGGCCGTAGCCGATGTTGACGCACCACAGCCCGCCCATGCCGTCGAGCAGGCGGTCGCCGTCCGTGTCGATGAGGTGGCAGCCTTTTCCCGAAGCGATGACGCGCGCCCCGCCCTCTTCCCGCAACTCCAGGTGGTCGGTGAAGGGGTGCAGGTGATGCGCGAGATCAAGCTTCTTGAGGGTGGCGGTCGAGGGGGCGGGGTCGTTCCTCAGGTCGGGGCGCGGTGTCGAAGACATGGGCGTTTTCCAGCTTGTGGGTCGGTTCAACGGGAGTGAGAGGCCAGACGGACCGGCTGATCCGGCGATAGGGTATACGCGACAGCCGCATGGTGGCGATGCCGCCGGCATCGACGAGCACGATGTCGCGGGCGATGGGGCCGAAGGCGGCGCGCAGGTGGTTGCGGCTCTTGAGGCCGATGGTGCGCAGCGAGGCGGGCTCGATGCCCACCGCGCGGAACAGGTTGAGGTCGGTGACGGCGAGCGCGCGGCTCGCCACCAGGATGCGGATGCCGCCGGCCTCCAGGGCCGCCATCGGCCCCATGTCGACCTTGAGCCCGCGCAGCACCGGCCCCTCGCATTCGAAGCGGCCGTCATGCAGGCGCAAGACCCTGACGCGCAGGTCGAGCGGCGGCGAAATCCCCGGCGCTTGCCGGCCGCCGAGCTTCAGGTCGAGCATCGCGCCCTCCCCCGCCTCGCGCGCCAGGCGCACGGCCTCGGGATCGGCGAGGGTGGCGAAGGCGGCATCCTGCAGATTGGCCTCGACCATGGCGCGCAGCAGGTTGGGCGAATCGCCATAGGCGCCGCCGGCGGGGTTGTCGGCGAAATCGACCAGCACCAGGGGCCTTGTGTCGAGGGGGATTGCGTCGCCGCTCTGCCGCGTGGCGACGGCCACGGCCTCGGCGACGTCGGGAAAGTCGAGCTGGGTTTGCGCGCGGCTTTCCCACAGCCGTTCCGCGAGGTCGAGCACCAGCGGCACGGGATCGGCCGAGGCATCGCCGGCGAGCACGGTGACCAGCGCGGCCGGTCCCGCATCGGCAACGTCGGCCCATGGGAAGCCGATGGTGAGCCCCGCCGAGACGACGCCGGGGCGGCCGGCGATCTCGTCCGCCCGCGCGAGCAGGCCGTTCATGGGGCCCGGAGGGCTGGTGCGCCCGTGGTCGGCGGCATCGAGCATGGGCGGCCGGGCCAGCACCGAGCGGGTGAGCCGGCCGCCGCCCTGCCGTTGCGCCTCCTCCATCAGCAGGGCGAGCGCCGATGCGGCACCGACGGCGCAGTCGGCATGGTCGACATGCGGGTAGGTGCGGTATGGAAAGAACGCGTCGGCTTCCGCCACCATGCGGGCCGAGACATTGGCGTGCATGTCGAGCGTGGCAACGATGGGCACGCGCGGGCCGTGGCGGGCGCGCAGCGCCGCCAGAAGCTCGCCCTCCGGGTCGAGGCTGTCCTCTGTGACCATCGCGCCGTGCAGCGCGAGCGCGATGCCGTCGAAAGGCCCCTCGGCATCGAGCACGGCCGACTTGAGGATGCCCCAGTCTCCGGCGCCCAGGGGGCCGGACGGACCGCAGGCCGCCGCCACGGCCACGGCGATCTCCCAGCCATGGGCCTCGGCGGCCTGAAGGTAGCCGCCCATCTCGGTGGCCGTGCCGGCCAGTTCCGCACGCGCAGCCGCCGCGCCGAACAGCAGATAGCGGCCCGCGAAATCCGCCAGGCTCGTCGGAACCGTGTTGAAGGTGTTCGTCTCGTGCAGGATCGCACCGACAAGGACGCGCTTGCTCATGAGGATGCGGAAAGGTCCACCCAAACGCTCTTGCGATGGGTCACGTTGTCGAAGGCGTGCAGCGACTTGTCGCGGCCGCTGCCGGACGCCTTCACGCCGCCGAAGGGCACGGTGATGTCGCCGACGCGAAGCGTGTTGATCCAGACGAAGCCGGTGTCGAGCCGCCTTTCCGCGTCGAGCGCCTTGGCGAGGTCCCTCGTCCAGATGGCCGCCGCCAGCCCGTAGGGGCTGGCATTGGCGATGTCGATCGCCTCGTCCACGTCCTTCGCGTCGATGACGCTGAGAACGGGCCCGAAGATCTCCTCGCGCGCGATGGTCATGGAATTGTCGACGCCGCGGAAGACGGTGGGGCGGATGCAGGTGTCCGGCGAGAGGCCGGGGGCGGCGGGGCCTTCGCCGGTCAGCCGGGTCGCGCCCTCCTGCTCCCCTTTCGCGATATAGCCGCGCACCCGCGCGGCATGGGCGGCCGAGGCCATCGCGCCGAAGCGCGTTTCCGGCAGCAGCGGGTCGCCGGGCACGAAGGTCTTCGCCAGCGCGGCGAGCCTTTCCAGGAACGCGTCGCGGATCGGCCTTTCGAGGACGAGGCGCGTGCCGGCGTTGCAGATCTGGCCCTGGTTCTGGAAGGCGCCCATGGCGGCAGCCTCCACCGCCCGGTCGATGTCCGGGCAGTCGGCGAGCACGATGTTGGCGGACTTGCCGCCGCATTCGAGGCTGACCTTCTTCATATTGGACTGGCCGGCATAGGTCATCAGCAGCTTGCCCACCGCGGTCGAGCCCGTGAAGGCCAGCGCCGCCACCTGCTCGTGCAGCGCCAGCGCCTTGCCCGCCTCCGGCCCGATGCCCGGCAGCACGTTCAGGACGCCGTCGGGCAGGCCGGCCTCGCTTGCGAGCCGGCCCAGCCTTATGGCGCTGAGCGGCGACAGTTCCGACGGCTTGAGGACGACGCTGTTGCCGGCCGCGAGCGCCGGGGCGATCTTGGTCATGGCCGTGACCAGCGGAAAGTTCCACGGCACGATGGCCGCGACGACACCGACCGGCGCGCGCCGCACCATGGCAAGCGTGCCGCCGCGCGTCGGCGCGATCTCGTCGTAGAGCTTGTCGATCGCCTCGGCGAACCAGCGCAGGCAGCGCACCGCGGCCGGCAGGTCGATCGACAGGCTGTCCCGGATGGGCTTGCCCATGTCGAGGGTTTCGAGGAGCGCGAAGGCGTCGGCATCGGCCTCGATCAGGTCGGCCAGGCGCAACAGCACGGCCTTGCGTGCAGCAGGCGCGGCGCTCGACCAGTGGCCGGCGGCAAAGGCGCGCCGGGCGGCGGCCACCGCCTCGTCGGCATCGGCCTCGCCGCAGGCCGCCACGTCGGCGAGGATCGTGCCCGTGGCAGGATTGACGGTTGCGAAGGTCGCGCCAGAGCGCGCCGGACGGTAGCCGCCGTCGATGAAGGCGAGAGCCTCCGGCTTCAGGGCGCGCGCGGCCGCGTGCCAGTCCTTGCGGGAGGCGGCTGGGAAGGGAACGGTCATTTCACCTGGCTCGATGCGGCGCGAAGGGTGCGGCTGGAAACGCCGGCGGCCACCGGCGGCTGGCGCCGCTCTGCCGACAGCAGATATTCGACGAACCGGAAGGCGCGGGTGACGACGAAGGTCATGGCCAGATAGATCAGCGCCGCCATGCTGAGCAGTTCGACCGGCATGTAGGTGACCGAGCTTATGGTGCGGGCCACGCCGGTGAGGTCGAGCAGGGTGACGGTGCTGGCGAGCGAGCTTGCCTTGATGAGCAGGATCACCTCGTTGGAGTAGGCGGGCAGGCCGATGCGCACCGCCTGCGGCATGACGATGCGCCATGTGCGGGTCAGGCGCGACATGCCGATCGCCATGGCCGCCTCGATCTGGCCGCGCGGCACGGCCTGGATGGCGCCGCGCACCACCTCGGCGGTATAGGCGGCGGTGTTCAGCGAGAAGGCGATCAGCGCGCACCAGAACGGCTCGCGCAGGATGACCCAGAGCGCGCTGGCGCGCACGGCGGGAAACTGCGAAAGGCCGTAATAGACCAGGAAGATCTGCACGAGCAGCGGCGTGCCGCGGAAGAAGAAGATGAAGCCATAGGCAGGCATCCACAGCAGCGGATTGCGCGACAGCCGCGCCAGCGCCGCCAGCACCGCGATGACGAAGCCGATGACGACGGCCAGCCCCACCAGCCGGAGCGTCAGCCCCGCGCCGGCCAGCAGAGCCGGGATGCTGTCGATCATGACCCCGATATTCATGCCGCCCCCATCGGTTCGAGGCCGCGTCCGGCGCGCCGCTCCAGCACCTGCAGCGTCAGCATGCTGACGATGGTGAGGCCGAGATAGATGAAGGCCGCGCACAGGAAGAAGGTGAAGGGCTGGCGGGTGAAGCCGACCGCGTATTCGGTCTTGCGCATCAGTTCCTCCAGCCCGATGATCGACACGAGAGCGGTTTCCTTGAGGATGACGAGGAAGATGTTGCCGAGGCCGGGCAGCGCGATGCGCCACACCTGCGGCAGCGAGATGCGGCGGAAGGTGAGCCACCTGCCCATGCCGAGCGAGCGGGCGGCCTCGATCTGCCCCTTGGGGATGGCCTGGAACGCGCCCCGGAACACCTCCGTGGCATAGGCGCCGAAAGCCAGGGAAAGCGCGAACACGCCGGCCACGAAGGCGTTGAGGTCGATATGCTGGGTGTGGCCGAGCGAGCGGGCGATCTCGTTGACCAGCCGCACGCCGCCGAAATAGATCAGCAGGATGAACACCAGCGCCGGCACGCCCCGCACGATGGTGGTGTAGAGGTCGCCGGCAATGCGCGCGGCGCGGCTGGCGGACAGCTTCATCATCGCGACGACGATGCCGATCAGCACGCCGAAGAACGTGCTCAGCAGCGCCACCTGCACGGTCATCGCCGTGCCCTTGGCCAGCATCGGGCCGAAGCCTTGCAGATCGGGCATCAGGCTGTCCTCCGCGGTTGACGGAAACGGGCGGATGCGCGGGGCGGCCGCGCATCCGCCCCGCGGATCAGTTTGCGGGCTTCAGGCTGAAGGGGAAGAACCGCTTGTTGATCTCGTCATAGACGCCGTTCTCCTTGATGGTGGCGAGCGCGGTGTCGAGGCGCCCCAGCAATTCGTCGTCGCTCTTGCGCACGGCGATGCCGGCGCCTTGGCCGAGGATCTCCGGATCGAGCATGGCCTCGCCCTTGATCTCGAACGGCGCGCCTTCTTCGGACTCCAGCCACTTGGCCATGGCGATGCGCTGGGCGATCACGCCGCCGATGCGGCCGGCCACGAGATCGAGATTGTGATTCTCGACCTTGTCGTAGAGGCGCACGTCCGCGCCCGGAAAGCGCTTCTCGATCAGCGCGGCATAGGTGCTGGCGCGCTGCACGCCGATGGACTTGCCGGCGAGGCTGTCGGCGGTCGGTTCGAGCGGGGTATCCTTGGGGGCTACGAGCACCGCGCCCGCCTGATAGTAGGGCTTGGTAAAGTTGACGGCCTCGAGGCGGGCCGGGGTGATCGACATGCTGGCGACGATCACGTCGTACTGGCCGGCATTGAGGCCGGGAATGATGCCGTCCCACGCCTGGGCGGAAATCGTGCACTCGACCTTCATCTCGGCGCAGAGCGCCTTGGCGATCTCGACATCGAAGCCCTGCAGCTCGCCATTGGCGTCGACGAGGTTGAACGGAGGATAGGCGCCCTCCGTGGCGATGCGCAGCGGCTCGGCCTGGGCGGCCGATGCCGCCAGCCCGATGCCGCAGGCGGTAAGAAGGCGCAACAGCGTGCTGGTCAGCTTGTTCATTTCGATATTCCTCCGTTTGGCTTTGCTTATGTCTTGGCGCGTCAGGCGGCCTCGAAGGACTGCCTGACGAATTGCCGGCAGCGCTCCGAGCGCGGATTGCCGAACAGCTCTTCCGGGCTTCCCTGCTCCTCGACCCTGCCGCGATGCAGGAAGACGACCTTCGAGGAGACGTCCCGCGCAAACCGCATCTCGTGGGTGACGATGATCATGGTGCGGTTTTCCTCGGCGAGCGCGCGCATGACGCGCAGCACCTCGCCGACAAGCTCTGGATCGAGCGCGGACGTGGGCTCGTCGAACAGCAGCACGTCGGGCTCCATCGCCAGCGCGCGGGCGATCGCGGCGCGCTGCTGCTGGCCGCCGGAAAGATGGCTCGGATAATGGTGGCGCTTGTCGAAGATGCCGACCTTTTCGAGCAGCGCCTCGGCCCTGCCGACCGCCTCGGCGCGCTTCATGCCCAGCACATGTACCGGCCCCTCGATCATGTTCTGGAGGACGGTCAGGTGCGACCACAGATTGAAGCTCTGGAAGACCATGCCCACGCGCCGGCGGATCCGGTCGGCCTGGCCGTGGTCGATCCGGCCCTTCGGGCCCACCCGGAGGGTCTCGCCATACACCTGGATGGAGCCCGAATCGTAGCGCTCGAGAAGATTGATGCAGCGCAGGAAGGTGCTCTTGCCCGATCCGCTCGAACCGATGACCGAGATCACGTCGCCCTTTTCCGCGCGCAGCGAAATGCCCTTCAGAACCTCGAGGGCGTCGAAGCTCTTGTGCAGGTCGTCCACCACGACGGGCGTGCCGGCATTCATGCTGCCCCCTGTTTGTGCGTTTGCCGCCTTAGTTCGTCCGCCTGGCGACCATCAGTTCACTATACGCACACCGTAAAAACAAAATATCCTCCTGTCAAGGACACGCCGCCGCGAGACGGCGCATCCTGTGCTCGGTCGGAAAAGCCGGGTCGGAAAGGAGGGTTCAGGGCCTGGAGCGGATCGCGAACTCGATCTCGCTCGCCGCGTTCCGCAGGATCGGCAGCAGTTGCGAGACGAGGCTTTCCATCGTGTGGCGCGTGGCCGGCACACCCATGTTGATGGCGGCGATGATCTTGCCGTCGCGGCCGCGCACCGGCACGGCGATGGAGCGTATGCCCACCTCGAGCTGCCCGTCGGCGGTGCAATAGCCGTCCGAGCGCCCTTGCACGATCATCTCGCGCAGCTTGCGCTTGTCGCTGACGGTCAGCGGCGTCACCTGGCGGATCTGCGCCTTGTCCAGCAACGCGTCGAGCTCGGCATCCGGCAGGCCGCCGAGCAGCACCCGGCCCAGCGAGGTCGAGGTGGCGGGATAGCGGTTGCCCAGCGCGATGCTGATCGACATCATGCGGTTGGCGGTGTGGCGGGCGACATAGACCAGTTCGGTGCCGTCGAGGACACCCATCGAGCAGGGTTCCTCGACCTGCTTGGCCGCAGCCTCCAGGATCGGATTGGCGATCTCGATGAAGGAGAACGAGCTGAAATAGGCCATGCCCAGTTCCAGCACGCGTGGGCGCAGCCGGTATTCGCGCCCGTCGAAGCTGGCATATTCGAGCGTCACCAGCGTCTTGAGGAAGCGCCCCGCAGCGGCCCGCGGCAACCCGGTCTTGCGCGCCACGTCGCTCAGCGTCATGGCCGGGGTGAATCGGTCGAACGCCTTGATGACGCTCAGCCCCCGCGCCAGAGACCGCACGAAATCCGAGCTGCTGTCCGACTGCGCATCGGAGAGTTCGTCGCTGTGGTCTTCCGTCATGGCGCGCTTCCCGGGAATCAGATGCCGTTGGCCCTCGTTACCATGACGCCCAGGTGTCCGCTATGCGAACTCCCTCCGGCGCTTGAGGATTTCCCTCGCAGCGTTCATGCCCGGCAGGCCGGTCACGCCGCCGCCGGGATGGGTGCCCGATCCGCATTGGAACAGGCCCCGGATCGGGCTCGTATAGGCGGCATGGCCGGCGGCCGGGCGCAGGCTGAAAAGCTGGTCGAGATGCATTTCGCCATGGAAGATGTCGCCGCCGACCAGGCCGTACTCGGTTTCCAGGTCGAGCGGCGTCAGCGCCTTGTAGCCGATCACCGAGGCGGGGAAGTTCGGCGCGTACTCGCCGATGGTCTCGATGACCAGCCTCGCGACCTCGTCGCGGTGGTCGTCCCAGTTCGCGCCGTCCGGCAGGCTGGGGTTGAAGTGCTGGCAGAACAGCCCCGCAATATGCCGCCCTTCCGGCGCCAGGCCCGGTTCTATGGTGGTGGGAATGCACATCGAGATCACCGGCTGCCGCGACCAGCCCCTGTGCCGCGCGTCGTCATAGGCCCGTTCGAGATAGGCCAGCGACGGCGCGATGGCGATGGTGCCGGTGTGGTGGCGCTGCATGTCGCTGCCGGGCCGGGCGGTGAAATCGGGAAGCTCCGACAGCGCCACGTTCATGCGGAAGGTGCCGGAGCGGCAGCGCCAGTTCTCCAGCCGGCGCACGAAGGCGCTTTCGAGCAGGCTCGTGTCGAGCATGCTCAGGAACAGCAGGCGCGGGTTGACGCTGGAGGCGACGATGGGCGCGCGCAGCACCGCGCCGCCATGGAGCGCCACGCCCGCGGCGCGCCCCTTCTCCACGATCACCTCGCGGACGCCGTCATCCAGCCAGACATGGCCTCCCCTGGCTTCCAGCGATCTCTGCATCGCCTGCGTGATGCCGCCCATGCCGCCGCGCGGCTGGCCCCATTTGCCGCGCTTGCCGTTGACCTCGCCGAAGACGTGGTGCAGCAGCACATAGGCCGAGCCGATGGCATAGGGGCTGACCATGTTGCCCACGAGGCCCTTGAAGCCGTAGACGCCCTTGAACGCCTCGTTCTGGAACCGCTCGTCGAGGAAATCGCCAAGGCTCTTGAGCATCAGGCCCGCGAAATCCGCCCTCTGTGCCGGCGACAGGTGGCGCAGGTGCAGCCCCGCCCTGGCCGTCTGCAGCAACTGGCCCCAGCCGCCCGTCATCTCCGGCGGGCGCTCGCGGGCGATGGCGCGCATCACGGTGGCGGCCGTGTCGAGCAGGCCGGAAAGCTCGGCATAGGCGTCGGCGTCGCCGGGCGCGGTCTCGGCCAGTTGCGCCATCACGCCTGCGCGGTCGGCGGTGAGCTCGATGGAACCGCCCTCGGGCAGGACGCTCAGCGTCCCGCCGGGACGCTCCAGTATCTCCAGGCCGTGGCGGTGGAGTTCCAGGTCGGCGATGACCTCGGGCGCCAGCAACCCCACGAGATAGGAGCAGGAGGAGTTGCGGAAGCCGGGGTGGAACTCCTCGGTGACGCAGGCCCCGCCGACGATGCCGCGGCGCTCGACCACTGCGACCTTCATTCCCGCCTTGGCGAGATAGCCGGCGCAGGTCAGGCCGTTGTGGCCGCCGCCGATGATGACGGCGTCATAGGTGTGGGTCCGGGGGGACGGGCTGTTCATGGCTGGTTCTACCTGCTGCGGTCAGGATGGAAGAATGAAGCTTGGCGGGACGTTGCGGTAAGGCAGGAGCGCGAGGTTGGCGGGAGCCGGCCCCGGCGTGTCGACGTCGATGATGGCTCCGCACAGATGCTCGAAACCGGCACGGAAATGGTTCTTGGCCTTGGTGCAGAACAGCGCGGTGGCGGCAAGGTCGATGCCGTGCAGCGCACACCACGCCGGATCGTTCACGCTCTGCGCGGTCTCGGCGATCACCACCTTGATATGCCCGTTCTGCAGCACGGCGGTGCGGCCGACCGCTTCCGGCCTGCCGCGTTCCATCGGGCCGCTGTTGACGAAACGGCCGTCCGTCAGCCGCACGATCTCGCCCGAGAAGGGAACGGGCGCGCCGAAATCAGGGCTCAGCCGGCCGCCCAGGCTGGCCTCGATCGTGGCGCCCACGCCGGCCGCATGGGCTTCGGCCACCAGGCGGGGGTCGCAGAAGCTGGCGAAGAGGGCCGGCCAGGGCGGCCGGACCTCGACAAGCGCCCGGAAAAGACCGGGCGTGTCGCCGGCCCCGCCCGAGAGCGGGTTGTCGGCATTTTCCAGAACGGCCACCGGCCAGCTCGCCCCTTTTTCCAGTAAAAGCCGCGCCTGTTCCAGCCCCTGCCGCGCATCGGGAAGGGCCGGCAGGAAATCGGCATGCCGCCGCTTCATCGCTACGGCGAGTTCATTCGCCGCCGCCAGCGCCGCCTGCCCGTCTTCCTCCTGAAAGCAGACGCTGACCGAAGCGCGCGTCCAGGGCGTATCCGCATAGGCGAAGCCGCCGAACATGGTGACGTCGCGCAGACCCCGCGCCGCTTCCGTTTCGGCGGCCAGGCGCACGAGGCCGCCCATCGGCTCGCCGGCCGTGCGCATCCGGTGGCTCGGCGGCAGCATCGGCACGGGCTGGATCAGCGAGCGCAGCCGCTCCCGCCCGCGCGTCATGCGGTCGAGCAGGGCCAGCGCCTTGAGCGCGGTCTGCGCCATGTCGACATGCGGATAGGTCTTGTAGCCGACGACGATGTCGGCATGGTCGGCGATGCGCGGATCGAGGCAGGCATGCATGTCGAAGGTCACCGCGATCGGCACGTCGGGGCCGACGGCCGCGCGCGCGGACCGCAAGAGCGTGTGGTCGGGGCCGGGATCGCCGGTGCCGGCGACCGCGCCGTGCAGCGAGATGTAGACGGCGTCCCACTCTTCGGCCGCAAGGCCGGCGACGATCTCCCCGATGATCGCGTCGAGATCGGCCTGCTCCACCAGCCCGCCCGGCGGCGCCGAGGTGCAGCGCAGGAAGGTGCCGTGCCAGCCCGGATCGGCGTCGAGAAAGGCGACGGCGCCGCCCATCTCCGTGGCCGTGCCGCGATAGGTCGCGGGCGCCTGCGCGCCTTGCTCCCACTCCCTGCGGCGGAAGTGCTCCAGCCTGGTGACGACGGGAGAAAAGGCGTTGGCCTCGTGCCAGAGCCGCGCAATGGCCAGACGCCGCGCCGCGCTCACGCGCCCCTCCCTGTTTGGCCGGTACACCACGACAAGCCGGGTCGGTTCATAGTTTATGTTGTCCGCACAACGAATTTGTGTTCACTATACGGATGATCCTAGAAGCCAAACCGAGCCGCTGTCAATCGGCGGTGCGGCGGCGCGCCGCCATCCCCAGCGAGATCGACCGATGAGCCACATATTCCACCGTTCCGCGCGTTCAGTTCCGCCCCTGGCCGTCTCCGGCGAGGGCAGCTACGTCCTCGACAGCGACGGCAAGCGGTATCTGGACGCCTGCGGAGGCGCGGCCGTCTCCTGCCTCGGCCACGGGCAGCCCGAGATCGCCGAGGCGATCGCTGCGCAGGCGCGCCGGCTCGCCTACGCCCATACCGGCTTCTTCACCAGCGAGCCCGCCGAGGAACTGGCCGACCTGCTGATCGCGGACGCACCCGCAGGGCTGGAAAAGGTCTTCTTCGTCTCCAGCGGATCGGAAGCGGTGGAGACCGCGCTCAAGATGGCGCACCAGTATCACCGCGAGCGCGGCGAGACTGGCCGCCGGCATGTCATCAGCCGCTGGCAGAGCTATCACGGCAACACGCTGGGGGCCCTGTCGGCCGGCGGCAACCGCTGGCGGCGGGCCGCCTATCAGGACCTGCTGATCGACATGCACCATATCCAGCCCTGCTACGCCTATCGCGGGCGCGCATCGGGCGAGAGCGACGAGGACTATGGACGGCGGGTCGCCGACGAGCTGGAGGAAAAGATCCTGGAGCTCGGAGCCGGGACGGTCTCCGCCTTCATCGCCGAGACGGTGGTGGGCGCCACGCTCGGCGCCGTGCCGCCCGTTCCCGGCTACTTCGCGCGCATCCGCGACATCTGCGACCGCCACGGCGTGCTCCTGATCCTCGACGAGGTGATGTGCGGCATGGGCCGCACCGGCCACCTGCATGCCTGCCTCGCCGAAGGCATTTCGCCCGACCTGATGACGGTCGCCAAGGGGCTGGGCGCCGGCTATCTGCCGCTCGGCGCCGTGCTTGCTTCCGGGCGCGTCCATCGGGCGTTCGCCGAAGGTTCCGGCGCCTTCATGCACGGCCACACCTTCGTCGGCCATCCCGTCGCCTGCGCCGCCGCCCTGGCGGCGCAGCGAATCATGCGGCGCGAGGGGCTGGTGGAAAGGGTCGACGCGGAGGAGGCATTCCTGCACGGCCTGCTCGACAGCGCCTTCGGGCAGCATCCGCATGTCGGCGACATTCGCGGCCGCGGCTACCTGTGGGGGCTGGAACTGGTGGAAGACCGCGAAACCGGGGCGCCCTTTGCGCCGGAGGCGAACCTTGCGGCGCGAATCAAGGCGAAGGCCCAGGCTCTCGGGCTGCTCTGCTATCCGGGCTCCGGCACCGTGGACGGAAAGGCCGGCGACCACATCCTGCTCGCCCCGCCCTTCACCGCCTCCCGGGAGGAACTGGAGCGGATGACGGCAATCCTCTCCGATACGCTGGACGCGGTCGTAAAATGACCGGGCCGCGGCACTCCCCGGTGCATAAACCCATAGTGCCGTTTTGCCGCAGCCGATCCGTAGGTTATCATGGGAACCATGGGGCGCCGGAACGGTTGTAAGCGTACGGGGCACCGGGCAACAGGAAGCGCCCCGCTGCGAGGTTGCCATGCAGGGGAATCAGTCGGACGTCTTCGACCTGTTCTCGAGGATCTACAAGAATGCCGCCCAGGAGGAGATGAGCCTCCAGCAATATCTCCTCGCCTGCCGCGAGGACAAGTCGATGTACGCCTCCGCGCCCGAGCGCATGGTGGCGG
>DAOKZN010000031.1:0-13411 GCA_035325625.1 Mesorhizobium sp.
CGCGCACGCCGCCGCAGGGGCCGTTGCGCAACTGCTTGGGGCAGTTCATCGGGCAGGACATGCCGGTGGACGAAAGAATGCACTGGCCGCACATGCGGCAGTCGAACAGGAAGCCCTTCACGCGCTTCTCGACGAACTTCACCGGTGCCTCGACGCGGGCATAGCCGATGCCCTTCCACAGTGGGTGCAGGGCCAAAAAGACGTCGGCGAACCTGGCGTAGAACCATTCGAGCAGGCGCGAATGGCGCACCGACCACAGGCGGACCGTGTAGCGGCGCTGCACGCGCCGCTGCGGCGACACGTCGGCGGGCTTGTAGTCGCTCTTCGGCGCGGCCTTCTTGACCAGCGTGGCCTGGGTGACGCCGCCCGATGCCGAGGCCGGCATGCCGTTCGCAGGCGGCGTGGCAGCCGGCTGCGGGCCGGGCTTGGTTTCAGGCATCTTCCCGTCCTCCGGCCTTGGCCAGCGCCACAAGCCGCTCGCGGTCGTATTTTTCTTCCAGCTCGGCCGCCGCCTTCTCGGCTTCGGCATCGAGGTCGTCGCTGACGGGCACGGGGTCGGCCTTGCGCCATTCGGCGAGATAGTCGTCGGTAGCGCCGGCTTTGCTGCGCATGGCCGCCATGTCGATCGCCTCGGTGAAGCGCAGCGAAAGCTCCCGCTTGGCGCTCTGGCGCCCTTTTTTCACGATCACCTGGGCGGGGATGTCGCGCCAGTAGAGGACGATCAGATCAGCCATGAATTCCAGTCTCCCGTTGGGTTCGAGCTTTGCCGCAACCGCCCCTTTGCCGCTTCTCATGGGGCGACGCGCGCGCATTCAAAAGCGACGTGCGGCCATGTCGCAAAAAGAAAGGGCGCCGGCGGCGGAAGGCTACCAGACGCCTTTCGTCATGCCGGTCCACAGATAGCGCCACAAGGTGGGATGATACCATTGCCGCGAAGGCAGGGCGGGATCGAGGGCAACGAGCCGACCGGCCAACGCGTCCGCCACCGTCTCGGCGCACATGTCGCGCGAGAAGGCGGCCATCCGCAGCGCATAGGTGGCGATCGTGTCGCCCTTTTTGGCGCGGCCGCGCGCTTGCCCGAGCACGCCGCCGGTATCGACGCCGGCGTCGACCAGATGGATGGTCGTGCCGAAATTGTCTTCGTCGCCGTTCGCCAGCGCCCAGTAGCCGCCGTTCATGCCGCGATATTTCGGCGTGATGCCGGCATGGTAGTTGAGCACGGGGCAGGGCATGCCCGCCAGCGTGGCGGCGCTCAGCATGCGGCATCCGGCCAGCAGCACGACGCCGGGGTTCCGCGCGCGGATCGCCTGTGTGCATTCCTCGGAGTCGGCCGATGCGACCTCGACGATCGCCTGTCCGGGCCGCGGGACGGTTTCCAGCCCTTCCGCGGCGATCAGCCGTTCGGCGTGGCGGGCGCCGAAGCGCTTGCCGAGCCGGATCAGCGCCATGGTTCCCAACTGCCCGGCTGCCGACAGCCAGCCCTGCCTGCGGGCACGGCGCAGCAGCAGGCGCTTCTTGGATTCGGGCCTTTCCAGCACGACGGCGACCGGCCCGACGCGATCGGCGAGTGCGTTGACGATCGCCCATATGTGCGGCCCGCCCTCCGTCACCACGACGACGCGCGCCCCTTGGTCGCCCTCGGCTGCCATGCCCGCCTTTCCCACCCGAATATCCGTTCGGGGCGCAGCTTCGGCGGCGGCGGTTAAATCTTGATGATCGGCCCTTATCCGGTGGGTGCCGCGGCTTGCGCCAGTCCGGCCACGAGGTCGCCATAGCCGGTGGCGCGGCGCTCATAGGCCAGGCCCAGCAGCCTTGCGGCGTCCTCCGCCACCCTGTCCAGTTCCGGATCGTCGGTCTGGGCGAGGTAGACCAGCTTCTCGTAGTTGCCGAAATAGTCGGCGATCAGCTCCGGATGCCGGTCGAGGCCGAGCGGCTTGATGAAGAAGGCGTCGAACTGCCGGCACAGGAAGTCGGTCATGTAGAACGACATCATGTCGTCGTCGGCCACTTTCCGGTAGGCGTCCATGCCCTGGTAGAAGGCGAAGCAGTGGGGCCCGGCCATGCGCTCGACGCCGTGCTTCTCGCACACGCGGTCGAGCAGGCCGCCGGTGCCGCAATCGGCATAGCCGACGAAGATGTTGGCATAGCCGTCGGCCTTCGCCTGTTCGATGGCCCTGTCCATGGCGGGCGCGATGCGGTCGGGATAGAAATGGAACTCGGCCGGCAGGCAGGTGAGTTCGAGATGGTCGAGCGCAAGGCGCTCCTTCACCGCCAGAACCTCGCGCGCGATCATGCCGCAGGCGATGACCAGCAGCCTTTCAGGCTTCGGCAGGCTCTGTTTTTGTCCGCTGGCCATGGAACCACTCGAACCGGCCCTTCGTTGCTTGCGGGCGAGACCATCCGGAGAGGGAGAAGCCGCCCATGACAACCCCTAGATATGCCTGCATCGCCGCGCTTGCCAGCCTGATGCTGTTGTCGGCCTGCGCCAACACCATCCGCGGCTTCGGCCAGGATGCGGCCAATACCGTCAACGCCACCGAACACGCCGGCCAGAAGATCGCCAACGCAGCGCAGTAGCGCGCGGCCGGTCACGACCTGGCGGCAGGCACGGGGCTTCCTCCACCTCCGGCCGCCGCCGCCGGAAAGGGCTGGGCGCGGACGGTCCTTTCCGGCTCTGTCCGGGCCGTTCAGGCCGAAGCGCGCACGTTGTGCTTGCGCTTCATGAAATCCTTGGCGGTTTCCACGGCCACCGCCGCATCGCGGCAATAGGCGTCGGCACCCACGGCCTTGCCGAATTCCTCGTTGAGCGGCGCGCCGCCCACCAGCACGACATAGTCGTCGCGGATGCCCTTTTCCTTCATCGTGTCGATGACGACCTTCATGTAGGGCATGGTGGTGGTCAAAAGCGCCGACATGCCGACGATGTCGGGCTGGTGCTCCTCGATCGCGGCCAGGTATTTCTCGACCGGGTTGTTGATGCCGAGGTCGATGACGTCGAAGCCGGCGCCTTCCATCATCATGCCGACGAGGTTCTTGCCGATGTCGTGGATGTCGCCCTTGACCGTGCCGATGACCAGCTTGCCCTGCTTGGGGGCGCCGGTGGCAGCCAGCAGCGGGCGCAGGATGGACATGCCGGCCTTCATGGCGTTGGCCGACAGAAGCACCTCCGGCACGAACAGGATGCCGTCGCGAAAATCCTCGCCGACGATGCGCATGCCTTCGACCAGCGCCTCGGTCAGCACCGTATAGGGTACCCAGCCGCGCCCCAGAAGGATGTTCGTGCCTTCCTCGATTTCCTCCTTCAACCCGTCATAGAGGTCGTCATGCATCTGCTGCACGAGTTCGTCGTCGGAAAGCTCGGAGAGGATGATCTCGTCGTCGGCCATTTTACCCAGCTCCTCGTGGTCGCGCGGGCGAAGTTGCACGGCGCGGAAGGTCCTGCAATCTCTAGCTTGCGAGAGGCATTGTCCCATAGCTGATTTGCGACTTTCTGCAAAACGAAAGCGACTGCAAATTCAAGGACGGCGGTTGTCGATTTTGCGACAGGCGTTGGCGCTGGCTGGCCGTTTCGGATAGGGTGCATGACTACGATCCGGCAGGGAGCCGCCGCACAGGCGGCCGCAACGGATTTCAAGGAAGAACAGCCATGAGCCAGGACGCGGCAACCGACCACCAGACGGGCGATCACGAGGCTTCGGGCGGACGGCGCGGGCGTGGAGCCGGCGGCGGCGCGGCTGCCCGGCGCGCCGCGCGGGCTGGCGGCGGGCCCGGCAGCCAGCTCACCTACATAAGGCGCAAGATCAAGGTCTACGAGGTGCTGGACGAGGAAGGGCTGGCGCTGATCGAGAAGAACACCGACACCGTTCTGGAAGAGGTCGGCATCGAGTTCCGCGACGACGCCGAGGCGCTGGAGCTGTGGAGGCAGGCCGGCGCCGACGTGAAGGGCCAGCGGGTGCATTTCCCCAAGGGGCTGTGCCGCTCGCTGCTGAAGACGGCGCCCTCGCAATACATCCAGCATGCGCGCAATCCGGAACGCTCGGTGCAGATCGGCGGCAACGCCACCGTGTTCGCGCCGGTCTACGGCCCGCCCTTCGTGCGCGACCTCGACGGCAACCGCCGCTACGCCACGATCGAGGATTTCCGCAATTTCGTGAAGCTCGCCTACATGGCGCCGTCGATCCACCATTCCGGCGGCACGGTGTGCGAGCCGGTGGACGTGCCGGTCAACAAGCGCCATCTGGACATGATCCACGCCCACATCAAATATTCCGACAAGCCGTTCATGGGCTCGGTGACGGCGCCGGAGCGGGCGGAAGACACGGTGGCGATGGCCAAGATCGTGTTCGGCGACGACTTCGTAGAGAACAACACGGTGCTGACCAGCCTCATCAACGCCAATTCGCCGATGGTGTTCGACGAGACCATGCTGGGCGCGCTGAAGGTCTATTCGCGCCACAACCAGGCCTGCATCGTCACGCCCTTCATCCTGGCCGGCGCCATGAGCCCGGTGACGGTGGCCGGCACGCTGACGCAGGTCCTGGCCGAGGTGTTGGCCGGCGCCTCGTTCACGCAGCTCATCCGCCCCGGCGCGCCGGTGATCTTCGGCACCTTCGCCTCCTCCATCTCCATGCAGTCGGGCGCGCCGACCTTCGGCACGCCGGAGCCGTCGCTGGTATCCTACGGCGCGGCCCAGCTGGCGCGGCGCCTCGGCCTGCCGTTCCGCACCGGCGGCTCGCTGTGCGCTTCCAAGGTTCCGGACGCGCAGGCCGCCTACGAAAGCGCCAACACGCTCAATTCCACGGTGCTGGCCGGCACCAACTTCGTGCTGCACGCAGCCGGCTGGCTGGAGGGCGGTCTGGCCTCCTGCTACGAGAAGTTCATGATGGATATCGACCAGCTCGGCATGCAGCAGAGGTTCTGCGAGGGCGTGGACCTGTCCGAGAACGGGCAGGCAATGGACGCCATCCGCCAGGTGGGGCCGGGCAGCCACTTCCTCGGCTGCGACCACACCCAGGCCAATTTCCAGACGGCCTTCTACCGCTCCAACATCGCCGACAACAATTCGTACGAACAGTGGCTGGCCGAGGGCCAGAAGACCGCGCCGCAGCGCGCCAACCAGCTCGCCCGCCACTGGCTGGAAAGCTACGAGGCGCCGGCGCTGGATGCCGGCATCGCGGACGGGCTGACGGACTTCATCGCCCGGAAGAAGGAGTCGATGCCCGACGCCTTCACTTGAAAAGAGCCCGTGTCAGGCCGGGCTAAAGTGGCCGAAATCATCCACAAGGAAGTCTGGCGGAGCGCCTTCTCCGATCCGGACCGGCGGTGATCCCGCCGGTCGTCCGCCAGACCCTCGATGCCGCCGGCGCGCGGGCGCTGGCCTATCGTTCCATGCTTGCTGCGGCCCGTGTGCCGTGATGTTGTGACCGCCCCAACCGGAACAGCGCACATGGATCCGTTCGTCGTCCTGATAAAGGTCTTCGCCATCTTCATTCCGGCGCTCATCCTGCCGGGGCCGGACTTCATCGCCGTGGTGCGCTCGTCCATGACGCGCGGCACGGCGGCGGGCCTGCTGACGACGCTGGGCGTTTCCACCGGGCTCGGCATCTATGCGCTGCTCGGCTTGCTGGGGCTTTCGGCGGTGCTGATGCGGTTCGAATGGCTGGCCCTGGGCATAAGGGTGGCCGGCGGCGCCTATCTGATCTATCTCGGCATCCGCCTGCTGCTTGCGAAACCCGAAGCCGTGCAGATCGTCGGCGAAGGGCAGGGCCGGCGCGGCAACGCCTTCCTGTTCGGGCTCGGCGTGACGCTGACCAACCCCAAGGCGATCGTCCTGTTCGCCAGCGTCTTCGCCACCTCCGTCACCGCTTCCACGCCCGGCTGGCTGATGGCGGTAATGGTCGCGCTCGTCGCGGCCAGCGGCGTGATATGGTACACGATCGTTGCGCTGTTCATGTCGTCGGCTCCGGTGATCCGGTCGTTCGGCCACATGCGGCACCGCATCGAGCGGGCGGCGGGCGCCTGCTTCGTGCTGATCGGCGGCAGGATACTGGCCGACAGCCGCACCCCGCTGACGCCGTGATCCCGGAGATCGCCGAGGCGCTCGCCCGACACGGGCTGCTGCTGCGCGGCGGCTTCGATTTCGATGCGCAGGACGAGGCGCCGCCCGGTCCGTCCGGCGTGCCGGCGCGGTCGGTGCTGCTGGTGGGGCAGGCGGGGGCTGCGCCATGGCCGCATTTCTCACGCTGGCGCGAGCGCCAGCCGAGCGGTCTGAAGAACCCGCTCGACACATGGTCGGGCGAGGTGATCGACGCGGCGGCCGAAAAATGCGGGGCGCGGGCGGTCTATCCCTCGCAGAGGCCCTACCTGCCGTTCCAGCAATGGGCGATGCGGGCAGAGGGGCTGAAGCCGTCGCCGCTCGGCATCCTCATGCATCCGCAATACGGCCTCTGGCATGCCTATCGCGGCGCCCTGCTGCTCGATCGTCACCTATCGATTCAAGCGCCTCGCGAAGCGATTCACCTTTGCGACGCATGTGCCGGAAAACCCTGCCTGAAATCCTGCCCGGTCGATGCCTATTCGGCTACCGGCTTCGCTTATGGCGATTGCCTTTCGCATGTGCGCGGGCCATCTGGCGGGGCTTGCCGCACGCAAGGCTGCCTCGACCGCAACGCCTGTCCCTACGGGACGGCGTATCGCTATCCGGCCGAGATGCAGGCGTTTCACATGGCGAGCTTCGCCGGAACGGATTGAAGGCCCACGATGAACGACGATTTCCGGCAACCGCACGCGGCCATGGACGCGCTCGACGAGCAGCTTGTGGATGCCGAGGAAGACAGCCTGCCGAGGCCGCGGCCGCCCCAGTTCCGCAGCCGCGCGGCGCGGCTGCTGTTCGGCGCCAGCCTGGTGCTGATCGCCTTCAACCTGCGGCCGCTCTTCTCCTCGCTTTCGGTGCTGCTGCCGGAGGTCACCCAGGAGACGGGCCTTTCCACGGTGGGCGCCAGCCTGCTCACCACCTTGCCGGTGGTGTGCCTGGGCGTGTTCGCGCCGTTCGCGCCGAGGCTGGCACAGCGCTTCGGCGCGGAGCGCACCCTGCTTGGCGCGCTCCTCCTGCTGGCGATCAGCACCGGCTTGCGCGGCGTGGCATCCGTGCCGCTGCTGTTTGCCGCCACACTGGCCGCGGGCGCGGCGATCGCCGTTTCCAACGTGCTGCTGCCGGGCGTGGTGAAGCGCGATTTCGCCGACAGCGCGGCGATCATGACCGGGTTCTACACCATGGCGCTGTGCGCAGGGGCGGCGGCCGGGGCGGGGCTGACCCTGCCCATCGAGCATGTGGTCGGCTCATGGTCGGGCGCGCTCGCCGCCTGGGCCGTTCCGGGGCTGGCGGTGGCGTTCATCTTTGCCCCGCAGGCGCTGGCGGCCAGGCCGCAGGCGGCGCATGCGGGCTTCCGCGTCACCGGCCTGTGGCGCGACCGGCTGGCCTGGCAGGTGACGCTGTTCATGGGCCTGCAGTCGGCGCTCGCCTATTGCGTGTTCGGCTGGCTGGCGCCCATCCTGCGCGAGCGCGGCTTCGAGGCGGCCGTGGCCGGCGGCATCGTCTCGCTGTCGGTGATGGCGCAGGTGGTCACCTGCCTGCTGGTGCCGTCCTTTGCCGTGCGCCGCAGGAACCAGCGCGGCGTGAACGTGGTGCTGGTGGCCGCCGCCACGGTCGCCCTGCTCGGGCTGATGTTCGCGCCGGTGTGGACGGTGCCGTTCTGGGCCGTGCTGCAGGGTATCGGCCAGGGCGGGCTGATCGCGGCGGCGATGATCGTGATCGTGCTGCGCTCGCCCGACCCGCATGTCGCGGCGCATCTGTCGGGCATGGCGCAGGGGGTAGGCTACGTGCTGGCGGCGATCGGGCCGCTGCTGGTCGGCCTGATCCGGAGCTGGACCGGCAGCTTCGACGCGGCGGCCCTGCTCATGGTGGTCCTCGGCGCCGGCGCGGCCTGGATGGGCGCAGGGGCGGGCAGGGCGCTGCACGTCGATGCCAGGACGCTGGCCATCGACGAAAGGGACGCCTGACGCAGGCCGCGCTATATGTCCGACGCCGGAGGCGGCGGCGCCTTGCCGCGGCCGCCGGCGCGGATATGTATCCGGCATCAGCAGGGAGCAGGTCATGGCGAAGAAGGACATCGAGATCAGGACCGCCGACGGCACCGCGCAGGCCGGATTGTTCCGGCCGGCAGGCGGGGCGAAGGCGGGCGTCATCCTCTATATGGACGCCTTCGGGCCGCGTCCGGCCCTGGACGGCATGGCCGAGCGGCTGGCCGCCCAGGGCTACGCCGTGCTGGTGCCCGATCTTTTCTACCGCAACGCGCCCTACGGGCCGTTCGACGCCGCCACCGCCTTTCAGCACGAAGACAAGGCCCGGGCCCTCAGGGCGATGATTTCCGGCACCACGCAGGAGATGAGCATCCGCGACACCGGCGCCTTCCTTGACGCGCTTTCGGCCGAAGGCGTCGGCGGGCCGGTCGGCACCGTGGGCTACTGCATGGGCGGGGCGCGGGCGCTGAATGCCGCGGCGCATCATCCCGACCGGATCAGGGCTGCGGCCTCCTTCCACGGCGGCAACCTGGCCGGCGACGCGCCCGACAGCCCGCATTTGCACGCGGCGGCGATCAAGGCGCGCGTCTATGTCGGCACCGCAGGCGTGGACCGCAGCTTTCCGCCGGAACAGTCGGCGCGGCTGGCGGAAGCGCTGCGCACGGCGGAGGTGGACCACATCATCGAAAACTATGTCGGCATGAGCCATGGCTGGTGCGTGCCGGACCATGGCGCGTTCGACGCGGCCGGGGCGGAACGGCACTGGAAGCACCTCACCATGTTCTTCGGCGAGGCGCTGGAATAGCGCCGGCGGGTGCGGGCGGCGCTTGTTTTTTTGCGTCAGGTCAAAGCGCGATGTGTGCGGATCGTGGAGATTTTAAAGAAACGAACACAGTCGAGGGCCACAGCATGGCTTCTTCATCGCCGAAAGGCTACACGGCCACGCAGATTTTCCTGCACTGGGCGATCGCGGCGCTGGTCATCTTCCAGTTGATCTTCGGCGACTACATCAAGCCGGCCTATCGGGCGCTCCAGCGCGGCACGGAGCCTGCCGAGGCCGACCTGTCACAGGCCAATATCCACGTCTATGTCGGCATAGCGGTTCTGGTGCTGGCGCTGGCGCGGCTTGCCGCACGCTTCCTGCACGGCGTGCCGGCCGCGCCTGCCGGCGAAAGCAACGTCCAGAAATGGGTGGCGTCCGCTGCCCATGTGCTGCTCTACCTCGTCATCTTCCTCATGCCGGTATCGGGCATGGTCGCCTGGTATGGCGGGGTTTCGCTGGCCGGCCAGATGCATGAGACGGCCAAGCCGGTGATCATTCTGGTGATCGCCCTGCATGCGGCCGGCGCGCTGTGGCAGCATTTCGTGGCCAAGACGAATGTGCTGACGCGCATGCTGCGGCCGGTCCGGGCCAGATAGCGGCGCAATGGGCGGCCCGGCCGACCCGTTCGATCTTGCCCGGTTCGTGCGGGCGCAGGAGCCGGTATTTTCGCAGGTACGCGCGGAATTGCGGCAGGGCCGCAAGGCGAGCCACTGGATGTGGTTCGTCTTCCCGCAGATCGCCGGGCTGGGCGCCAGCGCCATGTCGCAGCGCTATGCAATTTCCTCGCTGGCCGAAGCACGCGCCTATCTGGCGCAGCCGGTGCTGGGGCCGCGGCTGAAGGAATGCGTGGCGATCCTGCTGGAAGGGGCGGGCGGGTCCGCGCACGACATCTTCGGTAGCCCGGACGATCGCAAGCTGCACTCCTCGCTGACGCTTTTCCACCGGGCCGCACCGGACGAGCCGCTGTTCGGCCGGGCGCTGGAGCGCTTCTTCGGCGGCAGGCCTGATCCGGCCACGCTGGCACGGCTGTGAGCCGCGTTTCCGACAATTTTAGGAAATTGCGGCGCGGTTGCTGAACGGCCGGGAAATTTCTGTGGGCTAAAGCTTCGGCAGGAACGTTCCAGGGGGTTCGAGATTGCGCATCGACGGCACAGCAAGCTGGATGCCGGCCATGGCCGGAACGGGCTCGACCGCGACACAACCGCTCGAAGCCGGCAGGCTGCGGGAGAACGTCGATACGGCCCGCAATACGGCAATGTCGGCCCTGCACAATGACCGCTTCTCGCGCGTGCTGGACTGGCTCAGCGATCCGCGCTCCTCGGAAGCGGCGATGCTGATGCGTCCCGACACGGGCGGCCAGGTGGACCACGCCACGGCCGCCTCGCGCTACGCCGAAAACAGCGAATAGGTATCAGCCGCGGGCGCGGCGGCGCTCGCGGCGCCCTTCGCCGCTTTCCGCCGCCGTCGGCGTCGCCGCCTTGTTGCGCAGGGGGCCGATGCGCTCCACGATCGTCTCGATGGTCGGCCGCACCGCCTTCTCATGGCCGTCCAGCGCCTTGCGCATGGCTGCCAGGTGCGCAAAGGACGTGCCGCAGCAGCCGCCGACGATCTTCGCGCCCGCGTCCACCGCCAGCCGCACATAGTCGGCCATCAGTTCCGGGGTGCCGGAATAGTGGATCTCCGAGCCGTGGAATTCGGGGATGCCGCAATTGCCCTTGACGATCACCGTCGCGTCCGGCTTTGCCGCGGTCATGTCGAGCAGCGAGGCGAGGATGTCGGAGGCGCCGACGCCGCAATTGGCGCCGACGCCGAGCGGCGGCTCGGCCAACCCCTCGGCCACGGCATGGATGTCCTTGGGCAGCAGGCCCATCATGGTGCGGCCGGCCGTGTCGAAGGAGCCGGTATAGGTATAGGGCAGGCCGACGCGGATGGCGGCCTCGGCGGCGGCGCGGATCTCGTCCGGCGCCGACATGGTCTCGATCCAGGCGACCTCGGCGCCGCCGGCCTTCAGGCCCTCCATCTGCTCGGCGAAGGCATCCACCGCCTCCTCATAGGTCAGCGCGCCCAGCGGCACCAGAAGCTCGCCCGTGGGGCCGACCGAGCCGGCGACGATGACCTTGCGGCCGGCCGCGTCGGCGACGGAACGCGCGATCTCGGCGGCGCGCTTGTTCAATTCGAAGACCCGGTCCTGCGCATGGTGCAGCTTGAGCCGGTGGCGCGTGCCGCCGAAGGAGTTGGTCAGGATGATGTCGGCGCCGGCGTTCACGAAGTTGCGGTGCAGGGTGGCGATGGTCTCGGGCGCCGTCTCGTTGAGCAGCTCCGGCGCCTCGCCCGCCTGCAGGCCCATGGCGAACAGGTTGGTGCCGGTGGCGCCGTCGGCAAGCAGCACGCCTTTCTCGGCGATCAGGGCGTCGATCGGATTGGTCATGGCAAGCGCCTTTCGGGAGGAATTTCGGATAAGGATATAAATAACTCTTTATATCCGGTCAATGTTTTCGCAGGGCTGGCTCGCTAGTCGTCCGATTCTGACATTTGCATCCCCCCGATACAGGCCGCTCAGGCAAATGTCGGAATCAAAGGACCGCTAGAAATCCATCGCGGCCAGTCGCTGGGCGAAGCCGGCCGCCTCATGCGCGTTGATCTCGGCGGCGCGGATCAGATTGTCGAAATGGCCGGTCAGCGTGCGGATGGGCGCCGTCGCGTTCAGCACCAGATACATGTCGCCGACATAGATGGCGGCGCGGAACGGGCCGAATATGGTGTAGGGGATCGAATAGCGCATGCGTCCGTCGTAGAGATAGAGGCGCAGCGCCGGGTAGAGGTCGTCCAGCAGGGCGGCCATGTGGCGCAGTTGCGCGCAGCGCTCCTCGCGCGGGAAACCGTCCCACACGCCGAGGCCGCGCGCGAATATCTCCAGCGTGTGGCGCGGCATGCACACTTCCATGTCGGTCTCGGGCCGCCGGTTGTAGTCGATGCGGTACTGGGTCTCGCCGGCCTGCGCCTGCCGGCTCTTGTTGGTGATGCCGGCCTCGTAGTCCACCAGCGCTTCCGTGCGCAGCAGGTCGGGTATGCCGGCCGGCACGTAGCGGATCTTGGTTCCCGCCGCTTCGGCGTGCCACCTGGCCAGAAGGGTGCGGTCGAAGCCGCCGGCGGCCTCCTCGATCTCCAGGCTTTCGCGGATCTCGCCCGTCACGCCCTCGTCCTGGCTCAGCCCCAGAAGCCAGTCGAGCGAGACCTTGAACTCGGCGGCGATGTTGAGCAGCGTCTCGGCACGCGGCAGGCGCGTGGAGGTTCCCGACAGAAGCTGGGACAGCGCCGAGCGGTCGATGCCGACGGCGGCGGCGAAGGCCGACTGGTTCAGGTCGGAGCGTGTCAGCAGCAGCTTGAGTCGCTCGCGGAAGGTCGCCGAAAGGTCGCGCTTGTCCATCATGCGATTCGCCCTCAGAGAGGAAATTATTGCCCCGTGGCGGCGGATTCCGCCGTCCGGGCAGAAATGAATCCTCCGTATTGTTTACTAAAAATAACACCCGCTGTCCAAGATGCGCAATCGCAACAATTCATGCGCATTGTCGCCTTGAGGCATCAGACTGCTCCTGACACAATGTTGTCAGGAATTCGCCGTGGGCGTGGCGATCGCGGGGCGACTATGGAACATGAGCGCAACAAGGCGCGACGTGCGCCGGCGGTCGAATGGCCGACCGTGCTGCTCGCCATCTTCTGTTATGGAACGTGGCTTGCCGCGGGCGTGTTCCTGTGGCCGGCCTATCCCGTGACCACGCTCGCCGTGCTGGCGTTCACCGTGGCGCTGCAATCCTCGCTTGTGCACGAGGTGCTGCACGGCCACCCTACCCGCAACGCGCTGGTCAACGAGGCCTTCGTCTTCCTGCCGATCGGGCTGGTGTGGCCATACCGCCGCTTCAAGACGCTGCACCTGCGCCACCATGCCGACGAGCGGCTGACCGACCCGTTCGACGATCCCGAAAGCTACTACAAGGCGCTGTGGCGGCACGAGGAACTGCCCGCGGCGATGAAGTTCCTGCTGCGGGTCAACAACACCATGGCCGGCCGCTTCGTGCTTGGGCCGTGGCTGGCCACCATCGGCTTCGTGATCGGCGATTTCCGCCAGGTTCTGGCGGGCGACCGTGCCATCCGCAAGGCGTGGCTGTTGCATGGGGCGGGGCTTGCCGTGGTGCTGCCCGTCGTCATGTGGGGCTTCGGCATGCCGTTGTGGCTCTATGTGCTGGTGCCGATGTGGCTCGGCCAGTCGCTGATCGCCATCCGCACCTTCGCCGAGCACCAGTGGTCGGAGCATCCGGGCGGCCGCACCATCATCGTGGAGCGCTCGCCGCTCGCCTTCCTGTTCCTCAACAACAACCTGCATTTCGTGCACCATGCCAGGCCGGCCGTGGCGTGGTACAAGCTGCCGAGGATGTTCCGCGAGGATCGCGAGAGGTGGCTGAAGGCCAACAACGGCTATGTCTACCCGAACTATCTGGCGCTGGTGAAGGC
>DAOKZN010000032.1:0-13308 GCA_035325625.1 Mesorhizobium sp.
TCGCGGCCGTCCTCGTGCAGGCCGCCCTGCGCGGCCGCCACCACGAAGGCGCCGTTCTCGATGGCGCGGGCGCGCACGAGCACGTGCCAGTGCGCCTCGCCGGTCTGGCGGGTGAAGGCGGCCGGCACCGAAAGCACCTCGGCCCCGGCCAGCGCCTCGGCGCGGAAAAGCTGCGGAAAGCGCAGGTCGTAGCAGATGGCGAGGCCGAGCCCGGCGCCGGCGACCTCGGTCACCACGGCCTCGGCGCCGGGCTCGTAGGCCGAGGATTCGCGCCAGCTCTCGCCCTTGTCGAGATCGACGTCGAACATGTGGATCTTGTCGTAGCTGGCCAGCGCCTCGCCTTCCGGCGAGAACAGCAGCGCGCGGTTGGCCAGCTTGCCGTCGGCGCGCAGGATCGCGGTGGAGCCGACATGCAGGAATATGCCGAGTTCCCTGGCCAGGCGCCGGGCGGTCGCCACGACCACGTCCTTGTCCTCGGAGGTGAATAGGCTGGCGCGAGCGTCCCTGTCGCGCACCAGCGCGCCGGTCATCTCCGGCGTCTGGACATAGGTCGCGCCCAGCCCCGCCGCCTCGCGCACCAGACGCTCCATGTCGGCCGCATTGCGCTCCGGGCTCTTGCCCGAGCGCATCTGCACCGCCGCCGCCTTGAAAGCACTCATCGTTCCGTCCTCGCCTGTCGGTTCAGTTGAGCGATCCGGTGGCCAGAAGTCCGTCGAGACGGCCCTCGGCCTCCAGCGCATGCAGGTCGTCCGATCCGCCGACATGCACATTGCCGACGAATATCTGCGGGAAGGTGGAGCGCCCGTTGGCGCGCGAGATCATCTCCTGCCGCAGTTCGGGCGAGAAGGAGGCGTCGCGCTCGGTATAGGCCACGCCCTTCCTGTCCAGAAGGCGCTTGGCGGCCGCGCAATAGCCGCACATCATGCGCGTATAGATGGTGATGTCGACCATGGACGATTTCTTCCGCCTGTCCCTGCCGTCAATCTTGTCCGTTGCCGTCTATATAGTCGTGCTTGCCGGAGGCCGGAAGTCCCCTACCGGCCGGAAGTCCTCCGCCGGGATGTCTGCGGAATCCCCGGGCAGCACGCGCGCGAAGGTCAGCACGTCCACCGCGCCGGCCCCGCCCTTCTTCAGCGCCTTCGCCGCCGCCCGCACGGTCGCCCCGGTTGTATAGACGTCGTCGATCAGCAGCACGCGGCGGCCGGCGATGCCGATCTCGGCCTCCGCCGGCACGCGGAAGGCCGCGCGCACGTTGTCCTCGCGCTGGCGCCGCTCCAGCCCCACCTGCTGGCGCGTTACCTTCACGCGCTTCAGCGCCGAGGGCGAAAAGGGAAGCCGGGACTGGCCGGCCAGCGCCCGCGCGAGCTCGGCCGACTGGTTGAACCGGCGTTTCAGGAAGCGCCGCCAGTGCAGCGGCACCGCCACGACGACATCGGCCTCCGCCATCAGCTCGGCGCCCGCCCGCGCCATCCAGCGCGCCATCCACGGCGCCAGGTCGGTGCGGTCGCGGTATTTCAGCCCCTGCACCATCTGCCGGGCCACCCCGGAATAGGCGACGGCCGCGCGGGCGCGCTCGAAGGGCGGCGGATCGGCGATGGCCTCGGCCGAGAGGAAGCCCTCGCCCATCTCGTGGACGAAAGGCGTACCCATGACCGGGCACCAGGGCCGTTCCAGCAGGCGCAGTTGCGGCCAGCAGGCGGCGCACAGCACGCCGGGCTGCGAGACCTGGCGGCGGCAGCCGGCGCACACCGGCGGGAACAGCAGGCGCGCCGGCCATTTCAACGCCGCATCGGCAAGGCTCTTGATATCCGCCATCGGATCGGCCACGTGATCTTGGCCGTATCCTAGATCGTTTCATCGTTTCACGGAAACGCCGAAACGATCTATCTTTTTGTTTCTACGCAATTCCGGACGGAAAACCGTTTCACACTTTTCCTGGAATTGCTCTAGCAGAAGACGCCGCAGACAGGACCAGTCCGTTGCAGACCATCATCGACACCCGGCTCTGGCTGGCGCGCAAGCGCCGCGCGGCGGCGCGGCCGGTCGCCGGCGCGGACTTCCTCATGCAGCGCGCGGCCGAGGACCTCGCCGACCGGCTTGGCGCCGTCGAACGCAGCTTCGCCAGGGGAGCGGCTCTGTTCTGCCAGACGCAGGACGCCGCCCGGGCGCTCGCCGAAAGCGGCAAGGTGGCGGAAATCCTGCGCGTCGAGGCCGACGCCGCCTTTCCCGGCGCGGCGGACGGGGCGATCGCCGCTTTCGAGACCGTGCCCTTCGAGCCGGAAAGCCTGGACCTCGCCGTCTGCCTGCTTTCCCTGCAGGCGATGAACGACATCCCCGGCATGCTGGCGCAGATCAGGCGCGCGCTGAAGCCGGACGGCCTTTTCCTCGGCGCCATGGCCGGGGCGGGGACGCTCGGGGAACTTCGCGAAAGCCTGCTGGCCGCCGAGACCGAGCTTTGCGGCGGCGCCGCGGCGCGCGTGCTGCCCTTCCCGGACGTGCGCGACGCGGGCGGGCTGCTGCAGCGGGCCGGCCTTGCCCTGCCGGTGACGGATGTGGAGACGGCGACCGTGCGCTACGAATCCATGTTCCATCTCATGGCCGACCTGCGCGCCATGGGCGAGACCAGCCCGCTGGCGGAGCGGCCGCGCACGCCCGCCTCGCGCGCGCTTTTTTCGCGTGCGGCGCAGATCTATGCCGAGCGCTTCGGCGACCCGGACGGCCGCGTCAGGGCCACCTTCTCCATCGTGTGGATGTCGGGATGGGCGCCGGACGCCTCGCAGCAGCAGCCGGCCCGGAGAGGTTCGGCCACGATGTCGCTGGCCAAGATACTGGAAGAGCGCAGGCAGCGCTGAGCGGGGACGGACGCCGCCGGTCTATTCGCCGTGGGATGCGAAAGCGTTGGCGAGCTTGCTGTCGTTGCTGCTCCACAGCCACTGGATGCTTTCGGCCGCCTTGCCCACGCCTGCCACGATGGTCAGCGAAAGCACCGCAACGATCAGGCCGTATTCGACGGCCGTGGCGCCGCCTTCGTCACTCAGGAAACGCTGTACCAGCATCATCGATCGCCCCTCTTTGTATCCCCACTCTAGCAGGCGAGATATTAAGGAAGGTTAATGCGCCAGCCTTAACAGGCGATGAAACCGCAGCCTTCAGCAGTCTCCCGAAAGCCTGCCGTCGTTGCGGATGATGCATACGGCCTCCGGCGAGCGCTGCAGCACGCTGCGGCGCAGCGTGTAGGTGCCGGAGCCGATCGAGCCGGTCACGGTCATGTCGAGGCCGGCCGGATAGCCGGCCATGTCGCGCTGCCGCGTATGCCGGTCGAGTATGGGCGTGACGATCATGGCCAGAGCCACCGCCGCCGAGCCGAACAGCAGCGTCAGCCGCAGCAGCCCCATGCCGGCGTCGACCATCCGGAAAGGCCGTGCCGGACGGATGGACTCCCAGTCGCTTATGGCGTCGAGGTCCCTGTCGAGGCTCATGCGGTCGCTCCCCTCGGCGAATCGGTGCGCGGCCGGAAGGCGGCCTTTTCCTAAAATTGCCGCGCCAAGATAAATCTTTCATTAACGCTGCCGTGCAGCGCCCGTCACAGAAGGTCGATCAGGAAGGGGATCAGCGGCGCATCGGCCGGCGGCATCGGATAGTCGCGCATCTGGCGCGGCCTGACCCATTTAAGCACCTGCGCTTCCCTGGCCACCGGAATGCCGGAATAGCGGCGGCAGACATAGAGCGGCATCAGCAGGTGGAAATCGTCGTAGGAGTGGCTGGCGAAGGTGAGCGGCGCCAGGCACGCGGCCTTCGTCTCCACCCCGATCTCTTCGCGCAATTCGCGGATCAGGCACTCCTCCGGGGTCTCGCCGGGCTCCACCTTGCCGCCGGGAAACTCCCACAGGCCGGCAAACTGCTTGCCTTCGGGGCGCTGCGCCAGAAGCACGCGCCCGTCCGCATCCACCAGCGCGCAGGCCGCGACAAGAAGCAGGCGCCGGCCGATCATGCCTGGCCGTCCTTGCTGCCCGGCGGCCGGCGATAGTGATAGTAGTAGGCGTCCTCGAAGCCGAGAGAACGGTAAAGCGCCACCGCGGGCGCATTGGCCGCCTCGACCTGCAGCCAGGCCTCGCGCGCGCCGCGCAGCCTGGCCCATTTAAGCGCCGAAAGGATGAGCTGGCGGCCGTGGCCCTGCTTGCGCACGGCCTTGTCGGTGGCGACTTCGAACAGGCCGGCCAGGTCGCCGTCATGCACGCAGATCAGCGTGGCGAGCGCCTCCTCGCCCCGCTCCAGCGCGAACAGCCCCGCCTCCGGCTGGATGGCGCCGATGATCTCCGAGAGGCCGGGCCGCAGCGCGGGGTCGGCGTCATGCACCTTCAGCGAGGCGCCGACGAAGCGGCTTATGTCCTTGAGCGGAATCTGGTCGATGGCATCGTCCACGGGCGCTTGCGCCAGCGGCAGCCGCATGACCAGCGATTCGTCGAAGCGCGACCAGCCCTCGGCATCGAGATGCGCCGAAAGGGCCGCTCCCGACAGCGGCGAGATGCGGAAGGTGAGCGGCCGTCCATACGCCTCGAAGCGGCGCCCGGCGCGCGCGATGCGCTCGGCCAGATGCCCGACGTCGCCGGGGTCGAGCGGGTTGACCGAGTTCAGCCGCTTGGCCGGGTGGCCGGCGGTGAGCCGGATGACCCAGGTGCCGTCATAATGCACCGCCGCCGCGGGCCAGGCGCGGAAGCCCGCCGCCTCGAAGCGGCGAACCTTCGCCAGCACGGTGGCGGGATGCGGCACGGCGCCCCCCATCAGCTCCGATAGTCGCCGTTGATGGCGACATATTCCTTGGTGAGATCGCAGGTCCACACCGTGGCCTTGCCGCGGCCGATGCCGACGTCGGCGCGGATGACGATGTCGTCGCGCTTCATGTAGGCCGAGGTCGCCTCCTCCGAATAGGACGGATCGCGCTCGCCCTCATGGGCGAGGCGGTTGGCCCCGAACCAGATCGACAGCCGGTCGCGGTCGGCCGGCTCGCCGGCCTTGCCGACGGCCATGACCACGCGGCCCCAATTGGCGTCCTCGCCGGCAACCGCGGTCTTGACCAGCGGCGAGTTGGCGATGGAAAGGGCGATGCGCTTGGCCGAGCGGGCGGATTTCGCTCCCGTCACCGTCACCTCGATCTGCTTGCGCGCGCCCTCGCCGTCGCGCACCACCTGGAGCGCCAGCGTCTTGAGGATGCGGCCGAGGGCGCGGCGGAAGGCGCCCAGCCGCGCATCCCTGGCGTCGGTGACGGCGGGCGCGCCGCGCCTTGCCGCAGCGCCGGTGGCGAACAGCAGCAGCGTGTCGCTGGTCGAGGTGTCGCTGTCCACGGTCACGGCATTGAAGGTCTTTCCCACCCCGCGCGACAGAAGGTCCTGCAGCACCGGGGCGGCGATCGGCGCGTCGGTGACGATGAAGGAAAGCATGGTGGCCATGTCGGGCGCGATCATGCCGGCGCCCTTGGCAATGCCGTTGATGACCACGTCGGCATCGCCGAGCTTCACGGTCGCCGTCGCCACCTTGGGGAAGGTGTCGGTGGTCATGATGGCCTTGGCCGCCTCGGTCCACCGGTCGGGCGTGCCGTCCCGCACCAGTCCGGCCAGCAGGTGGCTGAACTTGCCGGTGTCGAGCGGCTCGCCGATGACGCCGGTGGAGGCGAGGAACACCTCGCCCGCCGCGCAGCCGGCCGCCTTGGCGGCGGCGTCTGCCGTCAGGGCCGTCGATTCACGGCCCTTCCTGCCGGTGAAGGCGTTGGCGTTGCCGGAATTGACCACCAGAACGCGCGCCGTGCCGCCGGCAAGGTTCTGCCGGCAGAAATCGACCGGCGCCGACGGACATTTGGACTTCGTGAACACGCCGGCCACCGCCGTGCCGGGGTCGAACACCATGGCCAGCAGGTCGGTGCGCCCCTTGTACTTGATGCCGGCCTCGGCGGTGGCGATGCGCACGCCCTCCACCAGGGGCATCTTCGGATATTTCTTGGGCGCGAGCGGGGAAACGGCAGCGGACATCGGGGCCTCAGGCAACGGAGTGCGGCGGAAAAGGCCGATTTGCCCGATGGCGCGCCGCCGCGCAAGGCGTTTTGCGCCTGCGCCGGCGGCTTTCGGTGCCGGAAGGCGCTCTATTCCGCGCCTTCGGCCGCCTCCACCGCCTTTTTCAGCTTCTCGTCGGGGATGTCGATCTTCGCGCCGGCGCGCAGCTGCTTGACCAGCTCGAAATACTTGTCGCGGATCACCGCGGAGCGCACCTGGTCCTTCACCTGGTCGAAGGCCGGCGGCTGCTGGGCGCGCTTGTCCTCAACCTTGATGATGTGCCAGCCGAACTGCGTCTGCACGGGCTCCTTGGTGTAGGCGCCGGGCTCCAGCGCGAACGCCGCCTTCTCGAACTCCGGCACCATCTGGCCGGGGCCGAAATAGCCGAGGTCGCCGCCGCTGGTCTTGCCGCTGGGATCGGTGGTGTGCTCGTTGGCCAGCTTCTGGAAGTCGGCGCCGCTCTCGAGCTGCTTGATGATGGCGTCGGCCTCCTCCTTCGTCTTCACGAGAATGTGACGCGCATGCACCTCGTTGACCGGCGGCGTCTCGGCGACGCCCTTGTCGTAGAGGGCGCGCACGTCCGCATCGGTAATCTTGCCGACCACCTGCTTCTCCACCATCTCGCCGTGCAGGGCGCGCTCCTGCAGGAATGCCGAGCGGCGCAGGAATTCGGCGTCCTTGTCCAGGCCGTCGGCCACGGCCTTGTCGGCCAGCACCTTGATCTCGATGGCCGCCGACAGGGCCGCGGCGCGGCGCTGCTCGGCCGGAAGCTGGGCGAACTGGCGCGACAGCTCGCCCTCGGCCAGCGCAAGGTCGGCCTCGGTGATGGGCTTGCCGTTGACCGTGGCCACCACGGCGGCCGGATCGACCGGCGCGGCGGCAGGGGCCGCATCGGCCGGAGCTGCCGGCTTGGCTTCCTCGGCCGCCAGCGGCGAGAGCGCGAAAACCGACAGCCCGAAAGCCAGCCCGAGGCAGGCGAGCGGCGCGCGGCGGAACGAAAGGGACATAGAGCTGTTCTCCGATAAGGATGGATGAGCCTTCAAATCAGCCTGAATGTGGCGGAATTTGGCGCATCCTGCGGAGGCTGCGCGGCGTTGACATCGTTTGTGGCCCCTCTTATCTGTCCAACGGCCGTGCGTCCAGAACCGTTTTTTGGGCGCTTTTTGGTGTTTCATGCGTCCATGACGGGCTTCCCGTCCGGCAGGCGGCTGCCGTGATGACGTGAACTGAAATCGAAAGGACCATTGATGGTCAGTCTCGGCGGTCTCGCCCGTATGGTTTTCGGCTCCGCGAACGATCGGCGTGTGAAGTCCACGCGGCCCCGCGTCGAGTCGGTCAACGCCATGGAAAACGAGATGCAGGCGCTTTCCGACGCCGAACTCGCAGCCCGCACCGAGAAGTTCCGGCAGGACATCGCCAACGGCGCCTCGCTCGACGATCTGCTGATCCCGGCCTTCGCCACCGTGCGCGAGGCGGCGCGCCGCGTGCTCGGCATGCGCCCCTTCGACGTGCAGCTCGTCGGCGGCATGGTGCTGCACAATGGCGGCATCGCCGAGATGCGCACCGGCGAGGGCAAGACGCTGGTGGCCACCCTGCCCGTCTATCTGAACGCGCTCGCCGGCAAGGGCGTCCATGTCGTCACCGTCAACGACTACCTGGCCAGGCGCGACGCCGAATGGATGGGCCGCGTCTACAAGTTCCTCGGCCTCTCCGTCGGCATCATCGTCCACGGCCTGTCGGACGAGGAGCGCCGCGACGCCTATAATTGCGACATCACCTACGCCACCAACAACGAGCTCGGCTTCGACTACCTGCGCGACAACATGAAGTATGAGCGCGCGCAGATGGTGCAGCGCGGCCATAACTACGCCATCGTCGACGAGGTCGACTCCATCCTGATCGATGAGGCGCGCACGCCGCTCATCATCTCCGGCCCGCTCGAGGACCGCTCGGAGATGTACAACACGGTGGACGCCTTCATCGTGCAGCTGAAGCCCGAGGACTACGAGGTCGACGAGAAGCAGAAGACCGCGATCTTCACCGAGGAAGGCACGGAGAACGTGGAGAACATGCTGCGCGGCGCCGACCTTCTCAGGGGCGAGTCGCTCTACGACGTCGAGAACGTCGCCATGGTCCACCACGTCAACAACGCGCTGAAGGCGCACCGCCTGTTCCAGCGCGACAAGGACTACATCGTCAGGAACGGCGAGATCGTCATCATCGACGAGTTCACCGGCCGCATGATGCCCGGCCGCCGCTATTCGGAAGGGCTGCACCAGGCGCTGGAAGCCAAGGAGCACGTGCAGATCCAGCCGGAGAACCAGACGCTGGCCTCCGTGACCTTCCAGAACTATTTCCGCATGTACAAGAAGCTGGCCGGCATGACCGGCACGGCGCTGACCGAGGCCGAGGAGTTCGGCAATATCTACGGCCTTGAGGTCACCGAAATCCCGACCAACCTGCCGGTCAAGCGCATCGACGAGGACGACGAGGTCTACCGCACGGTCGAGGAAAAGTACAAGGCGATCGTCAAGGAGATCAAGGAGGCGCGCGCCAAGGGCCAGCCCATCCTGGTCGGCACCACCTCGATCGAGAAGTCGGAATATCTGGCCGACCGCCTGCGCAAGGAAGGGCTGAAGGACTTCGAGGTCCTCAACGCCCGCCACCACGAGCGCGAGGCCTCCATCGTCGCCCAGGCCGGCAAGCCCGGCGCACTGACCATCGCCACCAACATGGCCGGCCGCGGCACCGACATCCAGCTCGGCGGCAACGCCGACATGCGCATCGACGAGGAGCTGGCCGACATGCCGGCCGGCCCCGAGCGCGAGGCGCGCGAGCGGGAAATCCGCGAGGACGTCGCCCGGCTGAAGGAAAAGGCGCTGGCCGCCGGCGGGCTCTACGTGCTCGCCACCGAGCGCCACGAGAGCCGGCGCATCGACAATCAGCTTCGCGGCCGCTCGGGCCGCCAGGGCGACCCCGGCCGCTCCAAGTTCTACCTGTCGCTGCAGGACGACCTGATGCGCATCTTCGGGTCCGAGCGCATGGACGGCATGCTCCAGAAGCTCGGCCTCAAGGACGACGAGGCCATCATCCATCCCTGGATCAACAAGGCACTGGAGAAGGCGCAGAAGAAGGTCGAGGCGCGCAACTTCGACATCCGCAAGAACCTGCTGAAATATGACGACGTCGCCAACGACCAGCGCAAGGTGGTGTTCGAGCAGCGCCTGGAGCTGATGGACGGCGAAGGGCTTTCCGAAACCGTCGCCGAGATGCGCGAGGGCGTGATCGAGGAGATCGTCGCCAAGGCCATCCCCGAGAACGCCTTCGCCGAGCAGTGGGACATAGCCGGCCTCAAGGCCGAGGTGCAGCAATATCTCAATCTCGACCTGCCCGTCGAGGATTGGGCCAAGGAAGAGGGCATCGCCGAGGACGACATCCGCCAGCGCATCTCCGAAGCGGCGGAGGCTGCGGCCAAGGACCGTGCCGGCCGCTTCGGCCCGGACGTGACCGCCTATGTCGAGCGCTCGGTGGTGCTGCAGACCCTCGACCATCTGTGGCGCGAGCACATCGTCAACCTCGACCACCTGCGCTCGGTGGTCGGCTTCCGCGGCTACGGCCAGCGCGACCCGCTGCAGGAATACAAGGGCGAGGCCTTCGAGCTGTTCCAGACCATGCTGGGCAATCTGCGCCAGGCCGTCACCGCGCAGCTCATGCGCGTGGAGCTGGTGCGCGAGGCGGCCGACGCGCCGCCGCCGCAGGTGCCCGAAGCCTTCGGCCAGCACATCGACGCCACCACCGGCGAGGACGACTTCGGCGAGGGCGCCACGCTGGCCGTGCTGGAGGACGCCCGGCTGGTTCCGGCCGACCAGCGCGACCCGAAGAACCCCTCCACCTGGGGCAAGGTGGGCCGCAACGAGGCGTGCCCCTGCGGCTCGGGCAAGAAATACAAGCACTGCCACGGCGCTTTCGTCTGAGGCGCCGCTTTCCGGCGCCTCTCCGCAGCCGTCCAACCGTTTCTTAAGGTGTTGGGCCTAGACCGGCCATGACACTCATGCGGGAAACGGAGAGTATCGGAGTGCGCTTTTCCGCGGCGACGACGGCCGGACGGCTCCTGCCGCAGCATCGGGCGCTGCGCGCCCGCCGCCGGCTGTCCTGCATCGTCGGCATCCCCATCTTCATTCCCGACGCAAGGAGCGCCTGATGGTCGCCGTTCCGCTGATCGAGGAAAACAGCGGCGGCCCGGCGGGCGCCATGGTGTCGGGGCTGGCCGGGCTGGCGCACGAGGAGGCGGACCCCGCGCAGATGGAGCTTCTCGCCGGCAGCCGGCCGGAGCGCAAGCTCGCCATCTATCCCGCTTCCGCAGGCTTCGACCTGGTGGAGGAACTGGACCACCTCGCCACCCGCACGATCGAGCCCAACGTCTTCTTCCATCCGCGCTTCCTGGCCCCGGCCATGCCGCGGCTGGAAGACCGCGAGGTGCGGCTGGCGGTGATCCGCGACGGCGACGAATACCGCAGCCGCCTGCGGCTGCTGGTGCCGTTTTCCGTGGAGCGGCCGGCCGTGCCGCTGGGCGCGTCGATCATGCGCACATGGTCGAGCCCGTTCGGGCCGCTGGGCACGCCGCTGGTCGACCGCGACGATCCGGCCGGCGTCATCGAGGACTTCTTCGCCATGCTGGCGCGGCCGCATCTGAAGCTGCCGAAGGTGTTCGTGCTGCCCGACATGCGGCTGGACGGCGCCATGGCAAGCCTGCTGCGCGCGCTGGCGGAGACCCGCAACCTCCCCCTCGTCGTCACCGGCGAGGTGCAGCGCCCGGTGCTGGAAAGCGGGCTCGACGGCGATGCCTATCTGAAGGCGTCGCTGCGCTCCCACCACTACCGCGAGTTCCGCAGGCTGAAGCGCCGGCTGGCCGAGACCGGCGCGCTGGAGCACACGGTCGCCCGCACCCAGGAGGAGATCCGCCACGCGATCGAGGCGTTCCTGACGCTGGAGGCGGCAGGCTGGAAGGGGCGCGAGCGCACCGCCATGGCCATCGACCGCTACCGCGCCGCCTTCGCGCGCGAGGCGGTGCACCGCATGGCCGAGCAGGACATGTGCCGCATCCATACGCTGACGCTGGACGGCCGGCCGGTGGCCAGTCTGGTGGTGTTCGTGGAGGCCGGCTGCGCCTACACATGGAAGACCGCCTATGACGAGCAACTGGCCGCCTTCTCGCCCGGCACGCTGCTGGCGATCGAGGTGACGAAGCAGCACCTGGAAGACCCCAACGTCGTCATGACGGATTCCTGCGCGGTGCCGGACCATCCGGTGATGAGCCGGCTGTGGACGGAGCGCAAGCCGATGGGAACCATGGTCATCGGCCTGACGCCCGACGCCGACCACATCACCGCGCAGGCCGCCGCCCAGCTCCACCTCTACCGCGAGACGCGCAACATGGCGCGTATCCTGCGCAACCGCATGAAAAAGCTGCTGGGGCGCGGCTAAGCTCCGCACCCCCGGCGACAGGCCGGCGAGGCCGCGCGGTCTTTTGCCCCGCCCAATTCTCTTTGACGGGGAAAGGGAAAGGTGCGCAAATATCCGTATGGACAGAATTGCCGTAGTCGTCGGCGCCGACAGTGCGAGCGTCCAGGCCTTGCTTGCCAGGATGGCTGCCGGCTGGCGTGCGTCCGGTGCGGCGGTGGTCGGGCTGACCGCGCAGACCCACGAGCTGGCGGACCGCACCTGCGAGGCGGGTTTCCTGCGCGACCTCGTTTCCGGCGCGGCCTATCCGATGTACCTGGAGGTCGTGCCGGCCAACACCTCCTGCCATCTGGACGCGGCCGGCGTCGAGGCCGCATGCGCGGCCGTGCTCGGCCAGATTCCGGAGAGCGACCTCGTCGTGCTCAGCAAGTTCGGCAAGCTCGAGGCCGGGCATTCGGGCCTGGTGCCCGCCTTCGAGGCGGCCTTCGCGGCCGGCAAGCCGATCCTCACCAGCGTGTCGGGCCGGCACAGGGACGCATGGCGGGGTTATGCGCCGGGCGCCGTCGAGCTCCCCGCCGAAGAGGCCGTGCTCGAGCAATGGTGGCGTTCGCTCGACAGGGACGAGACCGCCGCGCGGCGCGCCCGTCTCGGCGCCGCGTGACCCGCGCCGCGGCATGCTGGGAGAGCTGATCGCAAGGCTCGACCAGCCGGAAATCGTCGCCGACCTGCTGGCGACGCTCGATCCGGCGCTGGCCGAGAACATCGCCGAACGCGCCGCGCTGGCTTCCATGCCGGTCGGCGACTTCGCCGCCGGCGCCGTGCGCGCCTTCGTCGAGCAGGCCGACGACGATCTGTGGTTCCAGCTTCTTACCGTGATGCGGAAGTCGGACGATCCGGGCCTGGCTGCGGTGCAGGCCATCCTGCGCTGGGTCGCCGCGGGGCCGCGCCCCGCAGCCGCTGCCGACACCATTGAAACCCCGCCGCCAAAATATTAAGATATACTCGTAATACATCTTTTAAGGGAGGCCGATGATGGCAAGCCCCCGCAAGACGGCACCCGGCCGCGACGAGGATCGCCGGCCGACCCAGGGAAGCACCGATCCGCAGGACCATGGCAGCGTCGACTGGGACGAGGTCGCGCAGGCATCGTGGGAATCTTTTCCGGCCAGCGATCCGCCGGCCTGGATCGGGCGGTCGGGAGCGCGAAGCTTCGCCGGATAACCGAAGCGAACTCGCGTGAGATATGGAGAATGGTGCGGGTGGTCGGACTCGAACCGACACTCTGTCACCAGAAACGGATTTTGAGTCCGTCGCGTCTACCAGTTCCGCCACACCCGCACACGATGCCGCCCCGAGCCGCGGAAGCTCCGGGGGCGGCGGGCGCTCCTATACGATACCGGGCTTGAAAGCGCCAGAAGATAATCCCATCCCGCACGCGTCCGTTTTGCCGCCCGAAAGGCGAAGCGCACCTTCGCCTGGCGCCTTGCCCGCACCCGGCGCGAGCGCCCAGACCGCCGGCCGCTGCGACCTTTCGGCTTCGTGATCGGCGCCGCCATTGTGCGGCCACCAAAATATTTCTAGACAGGCTGCGATCGAACGAGGGACTCCATGCTTCGCGGACTGTACGACTGGACCTTGTCGCTGGCGGCAAGGAAATCCGCCGAATGGTGGCTGGCCTTCATCGCCTTCGTCGAAAGCTCGGTGTTCCTGGTCCCGGCCGACGTGCTCTACCTGCCGATGGCGCTGTCGAGGCCCGACCGCGCCTATCGCTACGCGCTGGTGGCCACGGCCGCCTCCGTGCTGG
>DAOKZN010000033.1:0-8317 GCA_035325625.1 Mesorhizobium sp.
GCGGTCATGATCTTGAAGTCCTTGGCGCCGTCGGCGTTGGTCAGCACGAAGAAGATGTCGCCGCCTTCCTCCAGATCATATTGCAGGCCGTTCTCGCGCGCCGCCACCAGCTTCGGCTCGGCCGAAGGCTCGTCCGCCGGCAGGATGCGATATTCCGAGGTCTCGTGGTCGTTGATGCCGATCAGGATCCACTCGTTGGAGCGCGTGCCGCCCACATTCATGAAGAAGCCGGGGTCGGTCTCCTCATAGATCAGCCTGTCCTGTGCGGGATCGGTGCCGACCGCGTGGAAGAACAGCTTCGAGGGGCGGTGGTTGGGGTCGAGCCGCGTGTAGAAGAAGCCGTCCGAGCCTGCCGTCCAGGCGCCCGAGCCGCCGGTGTCGGCAACCAGCTCGCCAAGGTCGCCGCCATCTTCCAGATTGCGCACCCGCAGCGTGTAGAATTCCGAGCCCTTGTCGTCATAGGCCCATAGCAGGCGCCGGTGGTCCGGCGAATGGTCGATGCCGCCGAGGCGGAAATAGGCCTTTCCGGCCGCCTCGGCATCGCCGTCGAGCAGGATCGCTTCCTCGCCGCCCTCGCGCGGGGTGCGGAAATAGCGCGGCTGCTCGCCGCCCAGCCGGAAGGAGGAGCCGTAGGCATAGGGGCCGTCCTTCATCGGAACGGAGGAATCGTCCTCCTTGATGCGGCCCTTCATCTCGGCAAACAGCGCCTTCTGCAGGTCGGCGGTGTCGGCCATCAGCGCGGCCTGATAGGCGTTCTCGGCTTCCAGATGCGCGCGGATTTCCGGATCGAGCACCGACGGGTCGCGGAACACCTCCTGCCAGTTGGCGGCGCGCAGCCAGGCATAGTCGTCGGTGCGGGTAACGCCGTGATGAGTGTCGGAGACCGGACGCTTTTCGGGCCGCGGCGGGGTGATGGAGGGAAAGGGGGCGGATCTGGTCATCGGTCGTTCCGGCTGTGGGACACGGGGTCCGGTGAGAACACGCCGTCCGCCGCGATTCAAGAGGGCACGGTGCCTTTGAGGTGGCCTTACGGCGTTCAGGGCGCGCCCGGAAGCCGCAATACAGGCCGCGCCGGCAGGTAGATCGAGACGAAGACGATGAATGCCGGCAGGTATAGTCGCCAATAACGGGGCCGATACTTGATTGTCGCTTGCTGTCGGCAATGGCGAATATGACGACAGAGCAACTCAATGAGTTAAGGTATCAATATTTCTCGATTTGAAATGATTAGATTGAAGAAGTGAATTGACTTGATTTCGGGGCAGGTTCATTAAAGCCGCGTGATGCGAATCGTGGGTTCTCTCTTCCCGCAGAAGAATCGCGCCATGTCCAGACTGTCAAGAATGGGTAGGAAAACAAAAATTACCATTGGGGCCCGAAAACCATGGAACTTGCCGAAACGCCGCCGAGAAACAGCGACATGCTGATCGAACTTACCGCCGATGTGGTTGCCGCCTATGTCAGCAACAATCCGGTTCCGGTGGGAGAACTGCCGAATCTGATAGCCGATGTCCACTCCGCGCTCGGCCGGGTGGGCGGCGCCACCGAGCAGCCGCAGGTCGACAAGCAGAAGCCTGCCGTGAACCCCAAGCGCTCCGTGCATGACGACTACATTGTGTGCCTGGAGGACGGCAAGAAGTTCAAGTCGCTCAAGCGCCACCTGATGACGCACTACAACATGACGCCGGAGCAGTATCGCGAGAAGTGGGGCCTTGACGCGAACTATCCGATGGTGGCGCCCAGCTATGCCGCCGCCCGTTCGCAGCTCGCCAAGAAGATGGGGCTCGGCCGCAAGCGCAAGGCCAGCCGCTGAGGGCTCGTCCGCGGCGACGATCCGGAGATCAGCGACGGCGCCTGCGGGCGCCGTTTTCGTTTGCGGCCCCGTGCGGTACGGGCGCGGATCGGAGACCGGAGACCGGCGCCGCGATTGTGCCGAGCAGGCGGTCCAGCGCCTGTTTCAGCGCGATGTGGCGGTTCAGGTCGTAGCTCCAGTGCCGGCCCGTGCCTTTCAGCCGTTCCCGCTCGATCGCCCGCCGGATGCGCTGGATGAACCGGGCCTTCTGCTCGGGAACGGCCTTCAGCGCGGTTTCGAGGTCGAAGCCGCAAATCAGGCTCGCCGCGGCAAGCTGCCCGGCATGTTCCACCGCCTCCAGCTTTCCCTCGGCGAAGAGCCTGGCCTCCGTTTCGAGATGTCGCATATTTCCTCCGCATGGGCTTGGAGACGCCACTATCGGCCCGCCGGAGGGGAGGGGGAGTAAGCCGCGGAAGTTCTGCCGCTAGAAAATATAAAGCCGTTTCATTTCAGTGTGTTGTCGTTGTGCATGCTGCACACATGTTCATTGTTTGTTCACATGGAGCGGGGTTGCGAATATAAGGAACATATTCCTAATGTGGAGGACGTTCCGTGCATTCCAACACAGCCTGCCTTGAACAGCCGGAAGATCTCGCAGCCGATGCCGCGCATCCGCCCGACCGCTTCCAGCCGACGCCGAAGCGGCGCGACGAGATCGCCATGGATCTGTGCGAATGCCTGATCGACATAGTGGCGGCGCTGTTCTCTGTCTCCAGCAAGGAACTGCGCAAGGCAGGCCGCACCGCCGAGCCGGTGTCGCGCGTGCGGCAGATCGCCATGTATGTCGCCCATGTCATCCTGCGGCTGACGCAGGGCGAGGTGGGCCGGGGCTTCGGGCGCGACCGCACCACGGTGGTCCATGCCTGCCGGGTGATCGAGGACATGCGCGACGACCCGGAATTCGATCGCGTCGTGGCCATGGTGGAGCGCGTGGCGGACGCCGCTTTCCGCGCCAGGCTGGGCCTTTGACCATGCTGGATGACATGGTTCTCCTCGATTCGGGGCGGCGCCTGCTGCGTTTCCTGTCCGGCGGCCCGGCTTCGGTGCGGCCGGCGGCGGCCGGCGGCGGGTTCCTGCTCGAAGCGGCCGGGCGCGGCACGATCGCCGCCGAGCCGCGGCTCCTGGACCTGCTGGCGCGGCAGGGCATCGTCGTCAGGACTTCGCACAGCGTTGCCCTTTCATCTGCCGGAGCCGCGCTCGCGCGGCGGCTCGCACCGGATGCGGCAGGCGAAAGCGCGCGCGACATCGAACTGGTGTCGGTGCCCGGCGGGGCCGGCCCCTCGGCGGCGCTGGCCAATCTGGCGGAATCGCCTCTGGCGCAGCTCGTGCGGCGCAAGGGCAAGGACGGCAAGCCGTTCCTCGCCCCGCGCGAATATGAGGCGGGCGAAAGGCTGCGCGCCGACTACACGCGCGGGCAGATCATGCCGCGCATGGGTGCCAACTGGATCGCCAGCGTGGCGTCGGGCCGGCGCGCGGACGGCGGCGGCATGGCCGAGCTGACGGATGCCGCACTCGGCGCCCGGCAGCGCGTGGACAAGGCCATCGAGGCCGTAGGCCCGGAGCTTTCGGGCGTGCTGATCGACGTCTGCTGCTTCCTCAAGGGGCTGGAGCGGGTGGAGACGGAGCGCGGCTGGCCGGTGCGGTCGGCCAAGATCGTGCTGAAGACCGCGCTGGGCGCGCTGGCGCGGCACTATTTCCCGCACGAGCACGAGGCGCGGCGGCGGAGCCGGCCGCTGCATTGGGGCGCCGAGGACTACCGCCCCAGCATTTCCTGACAGATCTTCAGGCCGTTTGCCTTGCCGCGGCCTCCGCGTCGCGGCGGATGCGCTTGACCATGGAGCGCAGGCCGTTGGCGCGCTGCGGCGAAAGATGCTCGTCGAGGCCGAGCGCCTTCAGCGTCGCCTCGGCATCGGTGCCCATGATCTCGCTGGCCGGCCTGCCGGAGAACAGGGCGAGCATGACCGCCACCAGCCCGCGCACGATATGGGCGTCCGAATCGCCCTGGAAGGTCAGCACCGGGTCGAGCCCCGGCCCGGTCGCGGTCGTGAGCCACACCTGGCTGACGCAGCCCGGCACCTTGTTGGCCGGCGTGCGCTCGGCTTCGGGGAAGGGCGGCAGCGCCTCGCCAAGCTCGATCAGGTAGCGGTAGCGGTCTTCCCACTCGTCTAGAAGCGAGAAGTCGTCGCGGATGGTCTGGATCGTCGCCGTCATGCCCGCGGATATAGTCGCGCCGGGCCGCTGCGTCACGGAAAAAGAAAACACCGCAGGCGCCGAGAGGAAGGATCGCCCGCGGTGGCGCCGCCGAAGCGGCTGAATGGTGCTAGTTCTGCGTCGCGACGCTGCCCGTGGTGGTCGCGGTGTCGGGAAGGGCGGCTGCGCCTTCCTCGCTGTCGAGCATCTCGGCGGCGATCCTTGCGGTCTCCCTGGCGCGCACGGCAATGGTATGCATGGCCGAGCGGCCGGTCTCGCACACGTCCGGCTTGCGTTCGCAGATGCCGGCCAAGTCGCCTGCCGCCTCGCGCGCGGCCACCAGGGCCTGCAAGGCTCCCACGCTGTCTTGGCCCGGCTCGCCGGGGCCGAACGGCAGCGCCAGCAGCACCAGCGAGAACCAGAAGGCGATTCTGATCAGGAAGCCCATTTGCCTGTCCTCTCGTCGTGAGCGGGCGACTTCATACGGCCGCCTCGTCCTTGTGGCCACATTGCCATGCCCGCACCAAGGACGGCTTTCGCGGTCCGCGACAATTTTTCTCGAATTTTAGCGGATGCGGCAAGGTTTCGTTCATCTCGCATTTGTCTCGAATGCCGACGAATTTCCTGACGCATTCTTAACCATGCAAGCGCCTGTTTTTCCTGTGTTTTCATCTGGAGGACCGCTGCCGGCGCGCGGCAGGCGGCAAAGGCCTGCCGGCGGCGGGGGCTAACCGGCCGTTTACCATGGCCGCAATCGCCACGATCCCGCCCTTCCGGCGCACCGGAAATGGCCGTGGAAAGCGCGTTCCGTAGGCTGCCTTTATTCTTTCCTTAAAGGCTGGATGCGAGTTTCGGAGCCAACAAAAGCGATCTGCGAAGCAGACCTGTGCGAGTGCGTTGCGTTGAATTCGAGTGCGACCGGATACGTTGATCTGCCCGACGCGATGGCCGCAGGCTGCGAGCGCCTCGTCCACCCTTCGGTCGTGGAGGAGGGCGAGCGCCGCCGCCACAGGCGGTTCGTCGGCGTCATGCTTGCCGCGCCCTTCCTGCTCGTCGGCTCGGCCGTGGCTCTCGCCGCCGCAAGGCTGGGCGCCGAGGCCACCCTGGCCGCCATCTTCTGCGCTTTCGGCCTGTGCTGGCTCGTCGCGCTGCTTGTCAGCTCGACCGGCCGGCTGGGCGTGGGCGCTCCGTTCGCGTTGGCTGTGGGCTCCGCCGCGCTGGCGGGGCTTCTCACGACCGCGGGCGGGCTTGCCTCCCCCGTCGCGGTGCTGGCTCTCGCGCTGCCTGTCGAGGCGTTCTGGATCGGCGGGGCGCGGCGCTGGGCGTCGTGGGGTCTTGCCGCTGCCTGCGCGGCGGTCTTGTCGCAGCTTTCCCTGCCCGCCTGGCCGGGCGCGTCTCCGGCTGCCTGGCACTGGCTGATCCCGGCCGCCTGGGCGGCCACGCTCGCATTGCGGCTGAACGGATTGCGCGGTGCTGCCGCGGACGAAGAGCAGCCGGCCGAAACGCGGCTGGAAGAGGTCATGGACGCGGTCGTCTTCCGCATGGGGCGCGGCGGCGAGGTGGTGGAGGCGTCCGGCAAGGCGCGGCCGATCCTCAATCTCGCGCCCGAGCTGCTGGCCGGCAGCGGCCTGTTCGACCGCGTGCATCTGGCCGACCGGCTGGCCTATCTGACCGCGCTGGCCGACATGCGCGAGGGGGCGGCATCGCGCAGGCTGGAACTGCGCATCCGCCTGCCGCGGACGGAGCCGGAAGCCGCCGGCGACAACTACCGGCCGTTCTCCCTTGAGCTCATGGCCGCCGCAGCAGGCTCCGGGGATGCGGCGGCGCCGGAAACCGCCTTCATCGCTGTCCTGCGCGAGAACGACGAGGTGGTGCAGATGCGCGAGGCGCTCGCCGCCGCGGAAGACACCGCATCGGGCGCAGAGATCGCCAAGCAGCGCTTCCTCGCGGCCGTCAGCCACGAGCTGCGCACGCCCCTCAATGCCATCATCGGCTTTTCCGACATGCTGCTCAACGAGATGTGCGGTTCCTTCGGCAACCCGCGTCAGAAGGAATATGTCGGCCTCGTGCGCGATTCCGGCCAGCACCTGCTGGAGGTCGTCACCTCCATACTGGACGTGTCGCGCATGGAAGCCGGCGCCTACTCCGCCGAGCCGGAGCCGTTCCGCTTCGCCGAGGCCGTGGAGATGTGCCGCGCCATGATGGCCGTTCAGGCGGATGCCAGGCAGGTGGAACTGAGCGCGCATGTGGCGCCCGACTGCGGCGAGATCAACGCCGACCGCCGCGCCGTGCAGCAGATCCTCATCAATCTGGCCTCGAACGCCATCAAGTTCACGCCGGAGGGCGGCAAGGTGGCGATCGGCGCACAGAGGGTGGGCTCGCGGCTGCATTTCTGGGTCAGCGACACCGGCATCGGCATCGCCGAAGAGGACCTGGACAAGCTCGGCAAGCCCTTCATGCAGATCCAGAACGACTACACCCGCCGTTTCCAGGGCGCCGGGCTCGGCCTGTCGCTGGTCAAGGGGCTCGTCGCCCTGCACGAAGGCACCATGTCGGTGGAAAGCGCGCCGGGCCAGGGCACCAAAGTGACGGTCAGCCTGCCGGTCGACGGGCCGAAGGGAGGGCCGAAGCAGCCGCGCGACAAGTCCGTGATCCTGCCGATGCTGCCGGCCCAGCAGGGTGCGGCGGCGGGCGTGGGCAAAGCCAGGAAGGAGACAGGCCATGGCCCGTTCCGCAAGACGGCCTAGCGCCGCCCGCAAGCGCGCCGGCGTCCTGCGCAGCGGGGCGGCGGCGCTGGGGGGGCTTATCGCCGAAAATCCCGTGCTGGTCGGCGGCACAACCGCCTTCCTGGTCACGCTGTTCTACGTGTCGGCCAATGCGCTGTGGTATCAGCCCTTTGCGCACAAGAGCGCGTTCTTCGCCACCCGCAGCGTCGCCAGTTTCCCGGCAGCCGTCTCCGACGAGCCGGAAACCACCATCAACATCGTGCGCCCGGAGCCCGCGCCGGCACCTGCCGCTGCCGCCAGGCCCGCCATGCCGCGCGATTCGGTGGTGGAGCAGGTGCAGGGCATATTGAAGGACCTCGGCTTCTATTCCGGCGTCGTGGACGGCATTTCGGGGCCGAACACGCAAAGCGCCGTCGCCGCCTACCAGCGCAAGGTCGGGCTCGACCCCAGCGGGGCGATCGACGACACGCTTCTGGAGCAACTGGGCACCGCGCCCAAGACTGCCTCGGTGCCGCCTCGGCCGGCGCCGCGCCCGGCCGGAACGACCGTGCCCGCACCGGCAGCGGCGCAGCCTTCGCAGGACGCGCGCATCGTCAAGATCCAGGCCGGGCTGAAGGCGTTCGGCAACGACGACATCGCTCTCGACGGCGTCATGGGCGCCCGCACGCGGTCCGCCATCCGCGAGTTCCAGGCGCTGTTCGGCCTGCCTGAGACCGGCGAGGCCGACGAAGCCGTCTATGCCAAGATGCGCGAGATCGGCCTCACCAACTGATCCGGATACCGAAGCCGGCTCTCGCGGCCGGGCCCGATTGCGGCTATGCAGACCCGGTCAATCGGAGCCTGCCATGCGCGTGACCACCGACCTGTGGGTATCAGCCCTTGTCCGCCGTGTGTTCGGCACGTCCGGCTTTGCCGCCGTCGTCCAGCGCGGGGCGACGGAAGCCGGCGCGGTCTTCGTGCTGGTGCGGGATCGCCTGGGCCAGGTCACGCTCTACGGACCGGCGCCGCAGACGAGCTACGACGAGGCCAGGCCCGACGAGCGCTTTTTCAGCCTGCTTCTGGCGAATGCCGACGCCGGGGCGGTCGATGCCCGGCTGGAAAAGGAGAAGCGCTTCGATCCCGACATCTGGATGGTGGAGATCGAGGCCGGCTCGGTGCCGGTCGAGGAACTGCTTGCGCTCAGGACGCCCTGACGTTCGGTGCCGTCTCGGCTTTCCACTGACGCACCTTCCGGCGCGCCGCATCGCGGGTCGTCTGCCGGTAGCGGTCGAGGAAGGCGCGGATCGCCTGCGGATGCGGGAAGTGCGCGGGGAATGCGGCGACGGCGATGAGGAACGCCTTGTCCTCGCTCAGGTCCAGCGCCCGCAGGGCCGTCAGCAGCGGCGAATAGTCCGGGCAGATCGCCAGCGCGCGGGCGGTGGTGAAATCGATCCCCAGCGCGTCGGCCAAAGCTGTCTGGAAGAGAGTGGCGTTGCCGGTCAGCGCGGTTTCGCGCAACCTGGCATAAGTGCCGGAGGCGCCGGCCGGATTGATGCCGGTGGCCTCGATG
>DAOKZN010000033.1:8417-10894 GCA_035325625.1 Mesorhizobium sp.
GCTTTCGGCCTTTTCGGAGACATGCACCAGCGCGGGCTTCTCCAGCACCCGGATCAGGTCGGCGATCGCCTTGTTCAATCCCTTGCGCCGGGCGATCGCGCGCGCATGCGGCAGGCCGTGGCGGCCGATCAGCGTCACCAGATCCGCGTCGGCCAGCGCCTTCGAGCGAATCAGCAGCGGCGCCGCAATCTCCACCGGCTGCCCGCACAGCTTGCGCACCAGGCCGGCGGGGGCGTGTTCGCATTCGGAAAGGGCGGCGGCCACGAAGCGCATCGATTCGGCCGAAACGCTGTCGAAAAGCGGCAGGGCGAGGTCTTCGAGCTGAGCAATCTCGCGGCGCGACGGGCGCGGCAGCGAGCAGAAGGCCGAGACGGCCGCGCGGAACAGCCGGTCGCTCTTTCCGGATTCGGTCCCGATCGCGATATGCCGAAAATCCGAGGAAGACACGACAGGATACGCCTTACACCTTGCACAAGAACCGCGCCGCAGCGGGACGAAGCGACGCGACACGGATCAAATTAGCGCCGATCCGTTAGCGCTCCGTTAACCCTCTGGTGGCCTTATCTTTCGTGGAGGCGTTGCGTTGTGCTCCGGGCAAACCGAGAGGAATACGCGAACCATGGGCAGAGTCCTGTCTTTCACGCCGCGGACAGCGGCAGGCGGCCAGCCGCCACGCGCGCCGGGCGCCGCCGCGGCGGTCATCATCTTCCCCGGCATCCGCTACGAGCCGCAGAAGGGCGCGGCAGGCGGCAATGACGGCCATACGCCCGGCGGCCCGCAGCCCACCTTTCCGCGGCCCGTGCCGCGCCATTGATCTGCGGCCCGCGCCGCGCCACTGAGGGCGGCCGTCAGAATTGCTGCGGTGCGCAGGTGCTCTGGCCGAAGAAGCGGTCGACGGCCGGCTTCCAGCTGTCGTCGGGCACGAAGCTGCGGATGACGACGATGCCTTCGCCGATGTCGGCCTCGACGAAGACCGAACCTTCCAGGGTTTCCGGAAGCTCCTTGCGCACCTCGATCATCTGGGCAGGCGTCAGCACGATCGCGTCGAGCGTGCCGTCGGCCGCGCTGCGGTCGTTGAAGGAATAGAGATTGTGGCCGTTGCGGTCGTAGACGGAGACCGACCAGAACGGCACGTTGCCGGGCGCCGTGACCTGCAGCGGACCGTCGTCGAGGTCGAAGCGGCAGGCTGCGGCACGGAACAGCGGGTCCACCGACTTGACCACCGGCGCGCCGCCGGGCTCCGGGACGAGCGGCGCCATCCGGTAGAGGTCGGAAGCCATGGCCAGCCGGGACCAGGCGTCGCGCTCGGAAAATTCCGGCACCATCAGCAGCACCGCGATATGGACGATGCCGGCGCCGATCGCGCCGACGATGACGGCGTGAAGCAGCCTACGCATCGCAGCTACCCCTGGCGATCCGGGGCAGCCTGACGTCGGACAGGCCGGTGCTGCTGGCGATCGGCGTGTCGTAGAAGGTGAGCACGAAATAGAGCGCGCCCGTGCCGGGAACCAGCAGCCAGTTGCCCGGCGCGGGGTGGCGTCCCGCCGAGATGACGGCGGAATTGTCGGGCCGGCGCAGGATCTCGTAGGAATGGAGCGCGGCGGGGCGCGGCCTGCCGGTGTCGATGGCGTCGAGCGACTGGTCGGCGGCGTAGAGCGTCCAGAAGCGGGCGGTGGGGAACTGCCCTTCGATGGTGTAGGCGCATTCGCGCCTGAGCGGCTGGCCGTCCGAATCGCGCTCGGCCACGAAGGCGAGACCCTCGGCGCGGCCCAGCGCCAGCACGCCCTCGCGCGCGACACGCGCCTGGGAATAGGGGTCCGCGTCCGGCGTGCCCATGTCGGGAAAGGCCGTCCATTGCCCGATGCGGATCGCGCCGATGCCGCTTTGGGCATCCAGCGCATACCACACGCTGCCGCCGCCCACGCCGATGGCGATGGCGAGCGCGACGAGCGTAAGGACTGCGTTTCTCAGCATGGCCACCATGGGGAAAATCGTCTGCGCGGACATATCGCGGGGCGGGCCGGCCTTGCAAGCGCGGGCGGGAGCAACGGTCAGAGCGCCGAAAGCGTCTGCGGCTCGGGCGGCGGCTGCAGAGCGGGTGCGGCCTGCAGCAGCCCGGTCAGCTCGCGCAGCATCTGCGTGGTGCGGCTGGAAAGCACCGGCGGCCGCTCGGCCGCGGCCCTGGCGGCCTCTTCCTCGGCCTTCTTCTTCTCGGCCTCCCGCGCCTTGGCGGCCACCTGGTCGTCCACGAAGGGATGGTCTATGCCCGGAATGGGCTTCAGGTCGATATTCTGGTGGGCATAGGCCATCAGCCGCTGCCAGACCATGGCCGGCAGCGAGCCGCCGGTCATGTTGCGGGTGGTGCTGAAGTCGTCGTTGCCGAGCCAGACGGCGGCCGTGTAGTTGCCGGTGAAGCCGACATACCAGGCGTCGCGATAGGATTGCGTGGTGCCGGTCTTGCCGCCGGAGACGATGCC
>DAOKZN010000033.1:10994-13113 GCA_035325625.1 Mesorhizobium sp.
CGCCTTGGTGGCGCGGTTGAACTGGCTGGCGCCGTAGTCGCGCCCGCCGACGATGGCGCGCACGGCGCCGTTGGTCTCGATCACCACCAGAGCGCCTTCGCTGACATTGTATTCCTTGCCGTACTGGCGCAGGTGGAATTCGAGCGATTCCTCGGCCGCCTTCTGGAGATTGGCGTCGAAGGTGGTGTGCGCCACCAGCGAATGGGTTCCGGGCGGGGCGATGCGCTTGACCTCGTCGAAGGCCCAGTCGAGGAAATAGTCCGGGCTCTTGCGCTCGCCGCGGTCGACCACGTCGGCCGGATGCAGCCTTGCCTCCAGCACCTGCCCCTCGGTCATGAAGCCGCTGTCCACCAGGTTGTTCAGCACCACGTTGGCGCGGGCGCGGGCGGCCGGCAGGTTGATGTGCGGCGCGTATTTGGTCGGCGCCTTGAACAGCCCCGCCAGCATCGCCGCCTGGGCCAGATCGAGGTCCCTTACGCTCTTGCCGAAGTAGAAGTCGGCGGCCGCCTCGATGCCGAAGGTGCCGCCGCCCATGTAGGAACGGTCGAGGTAGAGCTGCAGGATCTCCTTCTTGGACAGGTTGGCCTCCAGCCACAGCGACAGGAAGGCCTCCTTGATCTTGCGCTCCAGCGTGCGCTCGTTGGAGAGGAACAGGTTCTTGGCCAGTTGCTGGGTGATGCTCGACCCGCCCTGAACGACGGAATTGGCCCGCATGTTCTGGGTCAGCGCCCGCGCCAGGCCGAATATGTCGATGCCCCAATGGTCGAAGAAGCGGCGGTCCTCCGTGGCCAGCACCGCCTTGATGACATGGTCGGGCATCTGGTCGACCGGCACCGAATCGCGCTGGATGATGCCGCGCTGGCCGATCTCGTTGCCGTAGCGGTCGAGGAAGGTTACGGCGAAGTCGTCCTGCGCGCGCCAGTCGCCGGCCGTGTCCTGGAAGGCCGGCAGCGCCAGCGCCAGCATTACCACCGAGCCGCCGGCGGCCATGGTGAAGCCTTCGCTCAGCACCTCGAAGATGCCGCGGCGCCAGCCCTTTACCCGGAATTTGCGCGAGAAGATGGTGGCCGCTTCCCAGAATTGCGCCGCCTTGAAGCGCAGCTCGTAGAGGGAGGAATCGAGCCAGGCGTCGAGCGCCAGGAACCACGCGGCGGCCGGACTTCTCTTCTTGTGTGGCTCGGATGGTTTGGCCATTCGAAACTGTCCGACTGCGGCGCGACGCCCCGACGTGAAAGCCCCTGGCAGCTTTGGGCGCGGTACGACCCTTGTGTGCCATTTTACTGCACCTCTCAAGAAAAATCCCGCATCGCAGCCCTCGTGAAGAAATCGAAGGCGAATAGGAATATTTTCTTGACACCGTGACGGTGCTTTGATAGTGTTCAGCTATCGTCAAGAAAGTGTGACCGGCGGGCTTCGCCGGGGCGATTGGGCCAGCGCTGTCGCGCGTCGTGCATCGCGCATGCAGGATTTCCCCCGCCGTCACGGCGGGTTTTTCATTTCATCAGCCGGGGAAGGTTCCGATGTCCGCTGCCAGGAACGGTGCGCGGCGGCACGCCTTGCGCGCGCTCGCCGAAGGGGTGCCGGCAACGCTCGACCTTCTGGCGGATATTACCGGCCGCTCCCTTTCAGGCTTGCAGGATCAGGCCAGGAAAGAAGAGTGGGTGCTGCGGGGCGAGCCGCGCGGTGACGTGGCCGGCCGCGTTCGCGCGCTGGCCTTGGCGTTGCTGGAACGGGTGGAGGCGCTGGCGGTGGGCGAGGAGGGCGGCCAGATCAGCAGGGCGGAGATCGACGGTCTGATCGCGATGATCCGCGGTCTCGAGAAAATCGACGAAATCATGCGGCCGCAAGAAGCCGCCAGAGAAAGCCAGACCAGACAGGATGAAGACTTGGCCGCCGTGCTCGAACGTCTCGATGCCCGCATCGTCGAACTGGCCCGTGAACTCGCAGCTCAAATGGCTGCGGACCAATCTGGGCTTCCGGGGCGCGCGCCTGACGAAGGCGGAGTGGGTGCATGAGGCGCGCCTGGCGCAATATCCGCTGTTGCCGCTTCAGCCGGCCATCTGGCTGGTGACCGGCGGCCGCGGCGCCGGCAAGACCCGGCTCGGCGCGGAGTGGGTGA
>DAOKZN010000034.1:0-13029 GCA_035325625.1 Mesorhizobium sp.
GGTCCATCAGCCGCTTGATGTTCATCGAGACTTCGCGGCGCAGGTCGCCCTCGACCTGATAGTCGCGGTCGATGGCCTCGCGGATGGCCAGCACCTCGGCGTCGGTGAGCTGGTTGACGCGGCGTTCCGCCGGGATGCCGACCTTGTCGATGATCTCCTGGGCGAACTTCTTGCCGATGCCGTGAATGTACTGCAGGGCGATGACCACGCGCTTGTTGGTCGGGATGTTGACGCCGGCTATACGGGCCATGTTCTTCTCTTTCTCCATTTGGGCCGGCCGGCCCGAAGGGCCTTGCGCCGGCGCTTTGCGTTGACCCGCGTCCGGTGGAGGCCGGCCCTTGCGGGGGTCTTCGGTTCAATACGACTGCCCATGCCCGCACGGACATGACAAGCCTATGCTGATAGGAAGACGGGCCGCCATACTCCAGCAGCCCGTTTCCGTCAAGCCAAATCGTTCACGCGCTGGCGGCGGCCGAGACCACGTCCTCGATCTGGCGGGTCACGTCGTCGATGGCGGCCATGCCGTCCACCGTCCGAAGCTCGCCGGTGCGGGCATAGTAGGCCGAAAGCGGCGCGGTCTTCTCGCGATATTCCACCAGCCGCTTCTTGAACGATTCGGGGTTGTCGTCGGCGCGCACGGTCCCGCCGGCCGCGATCGTGTCGGCGACGCGCTTTTCCATGCGCTTCACCAGCGCCGCCTCGTCCACCTTCAGCTCGATGACGGCATCGAGCTTGCGGCCCTTGCCGGCCAGTATGCGCGCCAGCGCCTCGGCCTGTGGCACGGTGCGCGGATACCCGTCGAGGATGAAGCCGTTCCTGGCGTCGGGCTCGTCGATGCGGTCGGAGACGATCTGGTTGACGATCTCGTCGGAGACGAGCTGGCCGGCGTCCATGACCGCCTTGGCCCGCTTGCCGACCTCGGTGCCGGCCTTGACCGCCGCGCGCAGCATGTCTCCGGTGGAGAGCTGCGGAATGCCGTGCTTCTCGACCAGGCGCTGCGCCTGCGTGCCCTTGCCCGCCCCGGGCGGACCCAGCAATATCAGTCTCATCTGCCTCTCTTGCCCCCGCGCAGCTTCGATTTCTTGATCAGGCCCTCATACTGGTGCGCGATCAGATGCCCCTGGATCTGGGCCACGGTGTCCAGCGTAACGCTGACGACGATCAGAAGCGAAGTACCGCCAAGGTAGAAAGGCACGCCGGTGGCGGTGATCAGGAATTCAGGCAGCAGGCAGACCGCGACCAGATAGATGGCGCCGATGACGGTGATGCGGGTCAGCACATAGTCGATATAGTCGGCCGTGCGCTCGCCCGGGCGATAGCCGGGGATGAAGCCGGAATGCTTCTTCAGCTGCTCGGCCGTGTCCTTCGGATTGAAGACGATGGCCGTGTAGAAGAAGGTGAAGAACACGATCATCGCCGCGTAGAAGAGCATGTAGAGCGGCTGGCCGTGGCCGAGCGAGGCCAGCACCGTATTCGCCCACGCCGGCAGCTTGGTGGTGTCGGAGAAGCCGGCCACGGTCGCCGGCAGAAGCAGCAGCGAGGAGGCGAAGATCGGGGGGATGACGCCGGAGGTGTTGAGCTTCAGCGGCAGGTGCGAGGTGTCGCCCTGGAACATGCGGTTGCCGACCTGGCGCTTCGGATACTGGATGAGCAGCCGGCGCTGGGCGCGCTCGAAGAACACGATCAGCGCGATCACCACCACGGCCAGCACGATGATGGCCAGGATCACGCCGGTGGACAGCGCGCCGGTGCGGCCCAGTTCCAGCGTGCCGGAAATGGCGTGCGGCAGGCCGGCGACGATGCCGGCGAAGATGATGAGCGAGATGCCGTTGCCGATGCCGCGGGCGGTGATCTGCTCGCCCAGCCACATCAGGAACATGGTGCCGCCGACCAGCGTGATGACGGTGGAAACCTGGAAGAACAGCCCCGGACTGCTGACGATGCCGTTGCCGCCCTCGAGCCCCACCGAGATGCCGTAGGCCTGCACCATGGCCAGCAGCACGGTGCCGTAGCGGGTGTACTGGTTGATGATCTTGCGGCCCTGCTCGCCTTCCTTCTTCAGCGCTTCGAGCGACGGGATGACCGACGTCATGAGCTGCATGATGATGGAGGCGGAGATGTAGGGCATGATGCCCAGCGCGAAGATGGCCATGCGCTCGACGGCGCCGCCGGCGAACATGTTGAACATGCCCAGCACGCCCTTGCTCTGCGAATTGAAAGCCTGGGCGAACGCCTCGGGGTTGATGCCGGGAAGCGGGATATAGGTGCCGAGCCGATAGACGAGCAGCGCGCCGACGGTGAACCAGATACGCTTCTTCAGGTCTTCGGCCTTGGCGAAGGCGGCGAAGTTGAGATTGGAAGCAAGTTGTTCTGCAGCCGAAGCCATGAATTAATCTCCGCAGGGCGGCGAACCTTCGAAAGAAGCGTCGCGCTGCCCTATCCTCGTTCTAGCGTCGGATTGTCCCGAAGACCGCTTCGCATTCTTCGGACCGGCGCCGGATGACGCGGGAATGCCCGCTTCGGGCAGCGCCTATCACCGAGTCCCGGAAATAGGCCCGGCAAGGCCAATATGCAAGCGGCCGCGATGACGCGGCCGCTCGACAAGACATTTACTCGGCCGCAGCCTTTTCCGGCAGCTTCACCGAGCCGCCGGCCTTCTCGATCTTCTCGATCGCGGCCTTGGAGGCGCCGGCCACGTCGAAGACGACCTTGGCCTTCAGTTCGCCGTCCGAAAGGATGCGCACGCCGTCCTTGGGCCGGCGCACCACGCCGGCCTTGACCAGCGCCTCGGCGTTCACGGTCTCCGCCGCATCGAGCTTCTTGGCGTCGATGGCGGCCTGGATGCGGGCCAGCGACACCGTCACGAACTCCTTCGCGAAGATGTTGTTGAAGCCGCGCTTGGGCAGGCGGCGGTAGAGCGGCATCTGGCCGCCCTCGAAGCCGTTGATGGCCACGCCCGAGCGGGACTTCTGACCCTTGACGCCGCGCCCGCCGGTCTTGCCGGAACCCGAGCCGATGCCGCGGCCGACGCGCTTGCGGGCCTTGGTGGCGCCGTCCTTGTCACGCAGTTCGTTGAGTTTCATCTGCAATCTCCTCAGCGCCCGCTCACTTCTCGTCCACGACGCGGACGAGATGCGAGACGGCGGCGATCATGCCGCGCACGGAGGGCGTATCCTCCAGCGTGCGCTGCTTGTGCATCTTGTTGAGGCCGAGGCCGACCAGCGTGGCACGCTGCTCCTTCGGCCGGCGGATCGGCGAGCCGATCTGCTCGACGGTGATGGTCTTGGTAGCTTTCTTGGCCATGGTTCTGATCCCTGGTCCTTATCGACTATTCCTCGGCCGTCACGGCGGAGCCGCGGCGGGCCTGGAGGGTCGAATACTTGATGCCGCGCGCGGCAGCCACGTCCTTGGGATGCATCTGGCTCTTCAGCGCGTCGAAGGTGGCGCGAACCATGTTGTAGGGGTTCGACGAGCCCATCGACTTGGCCACCACGTCGTGCATGCCCAGCGTCTCGAACACGGCGCGCATCGGGCCGCCGGCGATAATGCCGGTACCCGGCTTGGCGGCGCGCAGCAGCACCTTGCCGGCGCCCCAGCGGCCCTCGACGTCGTGGTGCAGCGTGCGGCCAGAGCGCAGCGGCACGAAGATCATCTCGCGCTTGGCCGATTCGGTGGCCTTGCGGATCGCCTCAGGCACCTCGCGCGCCTTGCCGTGGCCGAAGCCGACGCGGCCCTTCTGGTCGCCGACGACGACGAGCGCCGCGAAGCCGAAACGGCGGCCACCCTTGACCACCTTGGCGACGCGGTTGATGTGGACGAGCTTGTCGACGATGCCGTCGTCGCGCTCCTCGCGGTCGCGACCGCGCTCGCGGCCGCCTTCCCTACGTTCCTGTGCCATATCCTAATCCTTGTTCTTTTCCGGAAGCACTGGTTGCTGAAATGCCGGCATCCCTTACGGGACACCGGCGGTGAAAGTCAAATTCGTTCCGACGCCGTCCGGCCGAAAGAGCCAACCCCTGCGGGCCTCCAGGCCGTCGTCAGAAGCTCAGGCCGGCCTCACGTGCCGCATCGGCCAGCGCCTTGACGCGGCCGTGATAGATGTAGGGCCCGCGGTCGAACACCACTTCCTTGACACCCGCCTGCAGCGCGCGCCCGGCCACCAGCTTGCCCACGGCCGCGGCAGCGGCGGTGTCCGCACCGGTCTTGAGCGCGCCCTTGAGGTCCTTCTCCAGCGTCGAGGCGGCGGCAAGCGTGTGGCCGCGCGAATCGTCGATCACCTGCACATAGATGTGCTTGGAGCTGCGGTGCACCGACAGGCGCGGGCGACCGTTGGCGACAGCCTTGAGCTGACGGCGGACACGCGCCGAACGGCGCTGGGTGGATTCCTTCGAAGCCATGATGATATCTTCCTGCCTTGTGAAACGGGAGGCGCCATATGCGGTAGAGCGTAGTCTCCCGCGGCCCCTTCCCGTGGCGTTGCTGTCGGCAGACGGCGCCCTTCGCCGTCTTTCCGATTACTTCTTCTTGCCTTCCTTGCGGAAGACCTTCTCGCCGGCGTAGCGCACGCCCTTGCCCTTGTACGGCTCCGGCTGGCGATACTCGCGGATCTCGGCGGCGGCCTGACCGACCTTCTGCCTGTCGATGCCGGTCACGCTGATCTCGGTCGGCTTCGGGCAGGCAAGGGTGACGCCCTCGGGCGCCTCGTAGATCACCTCATGGCTGAAGCCGAGGGACAGCTGCAGGTTCTTGCCCTGCATGGCGGCGCGATAGCCGACGCCCTGGATTTCCAGCTTGCGCTCGAAGCCGTCCTTCACGCCGATCAGGATGTTCTCGATCTGCGAGCGGGACATGCCCCATTTCGAGCGGGCATCCTTCGACTGGTCGCGCGGCTCGACGCTGATCTCGCCGTTCTCCAGCTTGACCAGCACTTCGTCGTTGACGACGAACTTCAGCTCGCCCTTCGGGCCCTTGGCCGTCACGGTCTGGCCGCTCACCGTCGCGGTCACGCCCTGCGGCACGGCAAGGGGTTTCTTTCCAATACGAGACATTCTTGTCTCCTCTTTCCTTAACACCTGTGAACGGTGAATGGGGAAATGGTGAGCGGCAGAAAGGCCCGCCGCGTCACCATCCACTATTCACCATCGACCATTCACCTCAGAATATCTGGCAGAGAATTTCTCCGCCGACATTCTGCTCGCGGGCCTCGTGGTCGGCCATCACGCCCTTCGGCGTCGAAAGGATGGCGATGCCGAGACCGTTGGCCACCTGCGGGATCGACTTGGCCGAAACATAGACGCGGCGGCCAGGCTTGGAGACGCGGGAGATTTCCCGCACCACCGGCGCGCCGTCGAAATATTTCAGCTCGATCTCGAGCTCCGACTTGCCGTTGCCGAAATCGGTCTGGCTGTAGTCGCGGATATAGCCTTCCGCCTTGAGCACGTCGAGGACGCGGGCGCGCAGCCGCGAGGCCGGCGTCGACACGGTCGACTTCTTGCGGCCGTAGGCGTTGCGGATGCGGGTCAGCATATCGCCGAGAGGATCGCTCAGTGACATATCATGTCCTCCTTACCAGCTCGACTTGACCAGGCCGGGAATCTGGCCCGTGTTGCCCAGGTCGCGCAGCGCGACACGCGAAAGCTTGAGCTTGCGATAGAAGGCGCGCGGACGGCCGGTGACTTCGCAGCGGTTGCGGATGCGGATCTTGGCCGAGTTGCGCGGCAGCGCCGACAGCTTGAGCTGGGCGCGGAAGCGCTCTTCCATCGGCCTGGACTGATCCATGACGATGTCCTTCAGCGCCTGGCGCTTGGCGGCATACTGCTGGACGAGCCTGCGGCGCCGGTTGTTCTTCTCGACTGAGCTGGTCTTTGCCATTTCAGATTCTTCCTTTTCTCGCTGCCGTTACTGGCGGAAGGGGAAGTTGAAGGCCTTGAGCAGCGCCCTGGCCTCGTCGTCCGTCTTCGCAGTCGTACAAACGATGATGTCCATGCCCCAGATCTGATCGACCTTGTCGTAGTTGATCTCCGGGAACACGATGTGCTCCTTGATGCCCATGGCGTAGTTGCCACGGCCGTCGAAGCTCTTCGGGTTCAGGCCGCGGAAGTCGCGAACGCGCGGCAGCGCGATGTTGACCAGGCGATCGAGGAACTCGTACATGCGCTCCTGCCGCAGCGTCACCTTGGCGCCGATCGGCATGTTCTCGCGAACCTTGAAGCCGGCGATCGACTTGCGCGCCCGGGTGACGACGGCCTTCTGGCCGGTGATCAGCGCAAGGTCCTCGGCCGCGACCGACGGCTTCTTGGAATCCGCCGTGGCCTCGCCGACGCCCATGTTCAGCACGATCTTGTCGAGACGCGGAACCTGCATCTCGTTGTCGTACTTGAACTGCTCCAGCAGCGCCTTGCGGATGGTCTCGTTGTAGACCTTCTTCAGGCGCGGCATGTTCTTGGCTTCCGCCTGTGCTGCCTTAGCCATTGATCGTTTCTCCCGAGCGCTTGGCGAAGCGCACCTTCTTGCCGTCCGTCTCGACCTTGAAGCCCACGCGGGTCGGCTTGCCGTCCTTGGGATCGGCAACGGCCAGGTTCGAGAGATGGATCGGCGCTTCCTTCCTGATCAGTCCGCCTTCCTGCGCCTGGGTCTGGCGCTGGTGGCGGATGACGATGTTGATGCCGCGCACGATCGCCGTGTCTTCCTTCGGCTGCACGGACAGGACCTCGCCGGAGCGGCCCTTGTCCTTGCCGGCAAGCACGACGACCTTGTCGCCCTTACGGATCTTCTGCATGGTTGCGGCTCCTTACAGCACTTCGGGCGCGAGCGAGATGATCTTCATGTGGTTCTTGGCGCGCAGCTCGCGCGGAACCGGCCCGAAGATGCGCGTGCCCACCGGCTCTTTCTTGTTGTCGACGAGAACGGCCGCGTTCTTGTCGAACCGGATCACGCTGCCGTCGGGGCGGCGGATGTCCTTGGCCGTGCGCACCACGACCGCCTTCATCACGTCGCCCTTCTTCACGCGGCCGCGCGGAATGGCTTCCTTGATCGACACCACGATGATGTCGCCGACGGAGGCGTACTTCCGCTTCGAGCCGCCCAGCACCTTGATGCACATGACACGACGAGCGCCGGAATTGTCCGCCACGTCGAGGTTTGTTTGCATCTGAATCATGACTGGCCGCCTTCTTCTTTTCTATCGGGACAGGCTCTGAAGCCCCTCCCCGGTCTGTCCAAAATTCGTCTTACGCCTGGTCGGACGTCACGACGACCCAGCGCTTGTCCTTGGAAATCGGCTTCGATTCCTGGATGAACACGATGTCGCCGACCTTGTGGGCGTTGTTCTCGTCATGCGCCTTGTACTTCTTCGACATGCGCACGACCTTCTTCATCACCGGATGGGTGAAACGGCGCTCGACCTTGACGACGACCGTCTTCTCGTTCTTGTCGCTGACGACAGTGCCCTGCAAAATGCGCTTCGGCATGATCTTCGTCCTTAACCCTTCTTGGCCGCCGCCTTCTCGGCGGCGATGGTCTTGATGCGGGCGATGTCCTTGCGGACCTGCCGCACGCGGGCGGTCTTCTCGAGCTGGCCCGTCGCCTTCTGGAAGCGCAGGTTGAACTGCTCCTTCTTGAGGGCCGCCAGGTCGTCGGAGAGCTGATCCTGCGTCTTGGCGCGGATATCTTCGGCTTTCATCTTGAGCTTCCTTATTCCGCGATGCGCTGCACGAAGCGCGTCCTGACCGAGAGCTTGGCCGCACCGAGGCGCAGGGCCTCGCGCGCCACCTCTTCAGGCACGCCGTCGATCTCGAACATGATACGGCCCGGCTTGACGCGGCAGGCCCAGTAGTCCACCGCGCCCTTGCCCTTGCCCATGCGGACCTCGGTGGGCTTGCCGGTGACGGGCACGTCCGGGAACACGCGGATCCAGACACGGCCGGCACGCTTCATCTCGCGGGTGATCGCGCGGCGGGCCGCCTCGATCTCACGCGCGGTGACACGGTTCGGCTCCAGCGCCTTCAGCCCGAAACCGCCGAAATCCAGGTTGGTACCGCCCTTGGCGGAACCGTGGATACGGCCCTTGAACTGCTTGCGGAACTTAGTGCGCTTTGGCTGCAGCATCTTGATTGCTCCAAATTCTCAAATGCGGTCAGGCGTTTTCGCGGCGGCGGCCGCCGCTGCGTTCGCCCGAATGGTCGCCCTCGGTCGCGCGGCGCTCCGAAGCCATCGGGTCGTGCTCGAGGATCTCGCCCTTGAACACCCACACCTTGACGCCGCAGATGCCGTAGGCGGTCTGCGCTTCCGCAGTGCCGTAGTCGACGTCGGCGCGCAGGGTGTGCAGCGGCACGCGGCCCTCGCGATACCACTCCATGCGCGCGATCTCGGCGCCGCCGAGACGGCCGGCGCAGTTGATGCGGATGCCTTCGGCGCCGAGGCGCATGGCCGACTGCACGGCGCGCTTCATGGCGCGACGGAAGGCGATGCGGCGCTCGAGCTGCTGCGCGATCGACTGCGCGATCAGCGTGGCGTCGGTCTCGGGCTTGCGCACCTCGACGATGTTCAGGTGCGTCTCCGACTTGGTCATCTCGGTCAGCTTGCGGCGCAGCTTCTCGATGTCGGCGCCCTTCTTGCCGATGATGAGGCCCGGGCGCGCGGCATGGATGGTAACGCGGCACTTCTTGTGCGGGCGCTCGATGACCACCTTGGAGATCGCGGCCTGCTTCAGCTCCTTCTCAAGATACTCGCGGATCTTGAGGTCCTCGTGCAGCAGCTTGCCGTACTCGCCGGTGTTGGCGTACCAGCGCGAATCCCAGGTGCGGTTGATGCCGAGGCGGAGGCCGATCGGATTGATTTTCTGGCCCATTATGCGGCCTCCCCTTTCTCTTCCACTTCACGAACGACGATCGTGAGGTGGGAAAACGGCTTCTCGATGCGGCTGGCACGGCCGCGGCCACGGGCGTGGAAACGCTTCATGACGATCGACTTGCCGACATAGGCCTCAGCGACGACCAGGGCGTCGACGTCGAGGTCGTGATTGTTTTCCGCGTTGGCGATCGCCGATTCCAGCGTCTTCTTCACGGTGCCCGAAATGCGCTTGCGCGAGAATTCCAGGTCGTTCAACGCCGTGGCGACCTTCTTGCCGCGGATGAGCGCGGCAACCAGATTCAGCTTCTGCGGGCTGACGCGAATGGTGCGCAGAACGGCGCGCGCCTCGTTGTCAGCAAGCCTGCGCGGAGCTTTGGCCTTGCCCATCGTTACTTCCTCTTCGCCTTCTTGTCCGCGCCGTGGCCATAATAGGTACGGGTGGGCGCGAACTCACCGAACTTGTGGCCGACCATGTCCTCGTTCACGGAGACGGGGACGTGCTTCTGGCCGTTGTAGACACCGAAGGTGAGGCCGACGAACTGCGGCAGGATGGTGGAGCGGCGGCTCCACATCTTGATCACCTCATTGCGACCGCCTTCACGGACCTTGTCTGCCTTCTTCAGAAGGTAGCCGTCGATGAAGGGGCCTTTCCAAACAGAACGAGTCACTTGGGCTACCTCTTCTTAGCTCTTGCGCTGGTGGCGCGAGCGCACGATGAACTTGTCGGTCGCCTTGTTGGACCGCGTCTTCTTGCCCTTGGTCGGCTTGCCCCACGGAGTGACCGGATGACGGCCGCCGGAGGTGCGGCCTTCGCCGCCGCCATGCGGGTGGTCGACCGGGTTCATGGTCACGCCGCGGTTGTGCGGGCGCTTGCCGCGCCAGCGCGTGCGGCCGGCCTTGCCGTCGTTGATGTTGGCGTGGTCGGGGTTCGACACGGCGCCGACGGTGGCGAAGCACGAGCCGTGCACGATGCGCTGCTCACCGGAGTTGAGCCGCAGGATCGCCATGCCCTGGTCGCGACCGACGAGCTGGGCATAGGCGCCGGCGGAGCGGGCGACCTGGCCGCCCTTGCCGGGCTTCAGCTCGATATTGTGGACGATGGTGCCCACCGGCATGGACGAGAGCGGCATCGCGTTGCCGGGCTTCACGTCCGCCGCCTCGCCGGCCACCACCTTGTCGCCGGCCGCCAGGCGCTGCGGCGCCAGGATGTAGGACAGCTCGCCGTCGTCATACTTCACCAGCGCGATGAAGGCCGAACGGTTCGGATCGTATTCCAGGCGCTCGACCGTGCCCTCGACGTCCAGCTTGCGGCGCTTGAAGTCGATGATGCGGTAGGTGCGCTTGTGACCGCCGCCGATGAAGCGGGCGGTGACGCGGCCGTGGTTGTTGCGGCCGCCCGACTTGCTCAGGCCCTCGGTCAGGCCCTTGACGGGCTTGCCCTTGTAGAGGCCCGAGCGGTCGACGATGACCAGCTGGCGGGTGCTCGGCGTGATCGGGTTATAGTGTTTCAAAGCCATTTTCTTGTCCTCGCCGCCCTAGCTCAGAGCCCGGTCGCGACGTCGATCGACTGGCCGTCGGCCAGCGTCACGACAGCCTTCTTGACGTCGCCCTGGCGGCCGATCGTGCCGCGGAAGCGCTTGACCTTGCCCTTGCGGACAAGCGTGTTCACGGCCGTCACCTTGACGCCGAACAGCGCCTCGATGGCTGCCTTGATCTCCGGCTTCGACGCCTTCTTGGCGACGTTGAAGACCACCTGGTTCTGCTCGGAAGCCATGGTCGACTTCTCGGTGATCGCGGGGCTCACGATCACGTCGTAATGACGAAGGTCGGTCATTTGAAGCGCTCCTCGAGGGCCTCGATCGCCGCCTTGGAAAGGACCAGCGTGCCGCGGCGCAGAATGTCGTAGACGTTGATGCCGTGAACCGGCAGCACGTCGATGTTCGGAATGTTGGCCGCCGCCTGCTTGAAGCCCTGGTCGATCTCGGCGCCGCCGATGACCAGCGCATTGGTCAGGCCGAGCGAGGCCAGGCTCGCGGCCAGCGCCTTGGTCTTGGCGTCCGCCAGCTTCAGCTCGTCGACGACGATCAGGCTGGACGACCTGGCCTTGGCCGAAAGAGCGTGCTTCAGGCCGAGGGCGCGCACCTTCTTGGGCAGGTCGTGCTCGTGGCTGCGGGCAACCGGGCCGTGCGCCTTGCCGCCGCCGCGGAACTGCGGGGCGCGTGCCGAAGAGTGACGGGCGCGGCCGGTGCCCTTCTGCTTGTACATCTTGGCGCCGGTGCGCGCTATGTCGGCGCGGCCCTTGGCCTGATGCGTGCCCTGCTGCTTCTTGGCGAGCTGCCAGCGCACGACGCGCTGGAGGATGTCCTCGCGCGGGTCGAGGCCGAAAATCGCCTCGGGCAGCGTCACCTTGCCGGCATCCTTGCCGGCGAGCGTGGTGATCTTGAGGTCCATCATTCAGCTCCCTCGTTGGCCGGGGCCTCGTTCTTGGCGGCAGCGGCGCGGACAGCGGCCGGCCGCGGTGCGTTCTCCGGCAGCGCCGCCTTGACGGCGTCACGAACCAGGATCCACGCACCCTTGGTGCCGGGCACGGCGCCCTTGATCAGGATCAGGCCGCGGTCGGCGTCGGTGGACACCACCTCGACGTTCTGCGTGGTGACGCGCACGTCGCCCATGTGGCCGGCCATCTTCTTGCCCTTGAACACCTTGCCGGGGTCCTGGCGCTGGCCGGTCGAACCGGCGATGCGGTGCGACAGCGAGTTACCGTGGGTGGCACGGCCGCCGCCGAAATTGTGGCGCTTCATGACGCCCTGGAAGCCCTTGCCGGTCGAGGTGCCGGTCACGTCGACCTTCTGGCCGGGCACGAAATGCTCGACGGTGATCTCGGCGCCCACGTCGAGCATGTTCTCGGCCGAGACGCGGAATTCGGCGAGCTTCGCCTTGGGCTCGACCGAAGCGGTCGCGAAATGGCCACGCATGGCCTTGGACGTATTCTTCACCTTGGCGAGGCCGACGCCGAGCTGGACGGCGGTGTAGCCGTTCTTCTCCTGCGTGCGCTGCGCCACGACCTGGCAGTTCTCCATGCGGAGAACAGTGACGGGAACGTGTTCGCCGGCATCGTTATAGATGCGGGTCATTCCCACCTTCTGTGCAATCACTCCTGAACGCATCGGTTCGTTTTCCTTCAGAGGAGCCATTCGGGCGAAGGCCCGGCCGGCTCATGTGCCAGCTCTCAGAGCTTGATTTCGACGTCCACGCCAGCGGCCAGATCGAGCTTCATCAGAGCATCGACCGTCTGCGGGGTCGGGTCCACGATGTCGAGAAGGCGCTTGTGGGTGCGCATCTCGAACTGCTCGCGGCTCTTCTTGTCGACATGCGGCGAGCGGTTGACCGTGAACTTCTCGATCCGCGTCGGCAGTGGGATAGGGCCGCGGACATTCGCGCCGGTGCGCTTGGCCGTCGACACGATTTCCCGCGTGGACGCGTCGAGCACGCGATGGTCGAACGCTTTGAGGCGGATGCGGATATTCTGACCGTTCATCTCGTCATTCCTTGTTCTGGCGCGGCGCGGGCGCCAAACCCGCCCGCGACAGATCTCTTGTTCTTCTTATTACTCGACGATGCTGGCCACGATGCCGGCGCCGACGGTGCGGCCGCCTTCGCGGATGGCGAAGCGCAGGCGCTCCTCCATGGCGATCGGCACGATCAGCTCCACGTCCACCGTCACGTTGTCGCCGGGCATCACCATCTCCGTGCCCGCCGGAAGCGTCACGATGCCCGTCACGTCCGTCGTGCGGAAGTAGAACTGCGGACGGTAGTTGGTGAAGAACGGCGTGTGGCGGCCGCCCTCCTCCTTCGTCAGGATATAGGCCTCGGCCTTGAACTTCTTGTGCGGCTTCACCGAGCCCGGCTTGGCCAGAACCTGGCCGCGCTCGACCCCCTCGCGGTCCACGCCGCGCAGCAGCGCGCCGATGTTGTCGCCAGCCTGGCCCTGGTCCAGAAGCTTGCGGAACATCTCCACGCCCGTGCACGTCGTCTTCGACGTCGGGCGGATGCCCACGATCTCGAGCTCGTCGCCGACCTTGACAATGCCGCGCTCCACGCGTCCCGTCACCACCGTGCCGCGGCCCGAGATCGAGAACACGTCCTCGATCGGCATCAGGAACGGCTTGTCGACGGGAC
>DAOKZN010000035.1:0-12825 GCA_035325625.1 Mesorhizobium sp.
CTCTAGCGCCTTTCGCGGTCGTATGAAAACATAAACTGGATTGCCATGCACGAGAACGGGCCGCCGGATTCCTGGCCGGCGGCACCGCCTTCGGGCGAGGAACGCACGCTGCCCCGGTTCAGCCGCGAACGGCGTCCTCGAAGCCGGTCAGCACGCCGACCGCGTTGATGCCGATTTCCTCGACCGCATAGCCGCCCTCCATCACGAACAATGTCGGCAGGCCGAGCGCGGCGATGCGGCGGCCGATCCGGGGATAGTCTTCGCTCTTCAGCTTGAACTGGCTGATCGGGTCCTTCTCGAAGGTGTCGACCCCGAGCGAGACGACGACCACATCCGGCCTGTAGGCCGCGAGCTTGCTGCAGGCATCTTCAAGCGCGGCGTTCCATGTCTCGAAACTGGTGCCGAACGGCATCGGGTAGTTGAGGTTGAAGCCCTCGCCGGCCCCTTCGCCTTTCTCGTCGGCATGGCCGAGGAAGAAGGGATATTCGGTCATCGGGTCGCCGTGCAGGTTGAGAACCTGCACGTCGCCGCGGGCATAGAAGATCTGCTGCGTGCCGTTGCCGTGATGATAGTCGACGTCGAGGATCGAAACCCGCGCGGCGCCCTGGTCACGATACCACTGTGCCACCACGGCGGCGTTGTTGATATAGCAATAGCCGCCCATGAAGGCGTCGCCAGCATGATGGCCCGGCGGGCGGCAGAGCGCGAAGGCGGCCCGCTCGCCGTTCTTGACAAGCGCGGCGGCCGTCAGCGCCACCTCGTAGGAGGATTTAATCGCCTCCCACGTGCCTTTGACGAAGGGTGCACCGCCGTCGAAGGAATAGAAGCCGAGCAGGGCGTCGATCGCCTGCGGCCTGACGTCGCCCCGCAGGCCGCGCGTCGGCCAGGTGAAGGGGATGGCCGAGCCGGTCCGGCCCGAGGCCTCCCATTCCGGATAGACCGTCGGCAGGAAGTCGATGTAGTCGGCGCGGTGGACACGCCTGGCGGCGGCGAGGTCATGGGCCGCTGGCGGCAGGATCGGCCCCAGTTTCTCGCTTTCCACGCGGGCGCGGATGATCTCCACGCGGGACGGCTTCTCGAACCCCGGCACGATCGCGCCGGAGATCAGTTCCATGGTGCCGGAATGGCCGGCATGCAGCGGGGAAAAGACGGTCTTCATGCAATCCTTCCTGGGTTAGCCGAGATCGAGATAGGGAATTACCAGCGCCAGCCACATGGTTTCGACGTCATCCTCGATGAGGTCGAACATCTTGCGGCTCTTCCTCAGGCCTACCAGCCGGCAGACATGCCCGACCTCCATCATCACCTCGCCGAGCCGGCTGGCGACTTCATCCTGGAGGGCCGGGTTCACATGCTTCAGCCACGCTGCGTAGAGGGCGATGATCTGCTCGTCGTACTCTACCTGGATGGGCCTGAGGTCGACATTGCCGGACATGGCCTCGATGACCGGCATGAGGCTGGCGTTCTCCAGATAGAGCCTGGAGGTATCGATGAAGAGTTCACGCACCTCGCGCTGGAATTCGGCGCGGCTGGCCGGCCGCGGAGCATCGATGCGCTTGGCTATGACCTTGGGGAAGGCCGCCAGCCAACGCCGGGCGAGATCCAGGAGGATGGCTTCCTTGTTGGGATAGTATTGATAGATCGAACCGACGGACAAGCCGGCGTGCCGGGCGATGGCGAGCGTCGTCGGCGTCTTGGTCCCCTGCTCGCGGGTCAGGGTAAGGGCAGCGTCGAGAATCCTGTCCACGACCTTGCTGGACCGCTGCTGCCGCGGCTTCTTGCGCGGCGACATCGCCGCCGCCGCATCCTTGCGGCTACGCCCTGCGGACCGCTTCTCGGTCGTCCGGGAGCCGGTGGCCGCCTTCCTCGCCATCGATCGGGCACGCTGCCCGTTGTCCATCGGTGGATTCCGCTTGTTGACAAATGCGAATAAATAGTCGCATTTTTCGAGGAGGCTGTCTTGAGGAATTTTCGAAGGCAGCCCACCGCCGAGCCGGAGTCGCGATGACAGACCGCAGCGCCGACCTGATTGTCACCGACGGCTGCGTCCCGACGAGGGACGCGGCCGGCTCCAGGGCCGAGGCGATGGCGAATAGGCCGGGTATGGCGCCCTGCGGCGCGAACTCGCTTGGTGCGCGAAGCGTGGCGTCGCCGGCATCCGGAACATGGACGGCAATCCCTGCCAGCCTGAAGCGCCCGAAAAGGCGCGGACGGCCGCCACGATCTGCGGCGCCATCTGTCGGGGCCGATCAGGCGGGGGCCGGTTTTTGAATTGTCGGGCAAATGCCCGGTTGCCAAGGCTCAAGCGCTGTGGTGACAATCTTTGACGGGAACGGGACCTGCCGGAAGAAGCGGGCTCAAAGCAACGGGGTGGAGCGTGCCCGAGCAGCCGCAGAGGAATGCCATCGAGGTCCGCGACGTGCGGAAGGTGTTCGGAGCAGGGGAGCACGCGGTGGTGGCGCTGGACACGGTTTCGGTGTCGATCCGCGAAAACGAGTTCTTCACCCTTCTGGGCCCCTCGGGCTGCGGCAAGACCACGCTCCTGCGGCTGATCGCCGGCTTCGACTATCCGAGCGCCGGGGCGATCCTGCTGCACGGCCAGGACATCGCGCCGCTGCCGCCGTTCAAGCGCCCGGTCAACACGGTTTTCCAGTCCTATGCTCTGTTCCCGCACATGACGGTGGCCGGCAACATCGCCTTCGGCCTGGAGATGCTGGGGAAGCCGAAGGACGAGGTGAAGGCGCGCGTGGCCGAGATGCTGAGGCTGGTGCGTATGGAGCAGCTTGCCGGCCGACGCACCAGCCAGATCTCCGGCGGCCAGCAGCAGCGCGTGGCGCTGGCACGCGCGCTGGCGCCGCAGCCGAAGGTGCTGCTGCTGGACGAGCCGCTGTCTGCGCTGGACTACAAGCTGCGCAAGGACATGCAGATCGAGCTGAAGCGGCTGCAGGGCGAGACCGGCATCACCTTCATCTTCGTCACCCACGACCAGGAGGAGGCGCTCACCATGTCGGACCGCATCGCAGTGATGTCGGCCGGCCGCATCCTCCAGGTCGGCGCGCCGCGCGAGATCTACGACCGTCCCGCCCAGCGCTTCGTCGCCGACTTCATCGGCGAGAGCAATTTCCTCAAGGCCGAGGTGACCGGGGCCTCTGCCGGCCGCGCCACGGTGCGGCTGGCGTCGGGGACGAAGATCCCGGCCTCGCTGCCGGACGGGTTCTCGCCTTCGGGCAGCGCCACCATCGTGGTGCGGCCCGAGCATGCGCAGATCGGGCCTGACGATCCCGGCGCCGCCTTGCACGGCACGGTCGAGAACGTCGTCTATCTCGGCACGGATACGCATTTCCATCTCAGGCTCGACGATGGCAGCACCTTCATCGTGCGGCGGCAGAACAGCCGCGGCGGCGCGGGCGAGGACTTCGCCCAGGGCAGCCGCGTCGGCGTGCTCCTCGGCATGGACGCCGCCCAGGTGCTGAAGGATTGACGATGGCCAGCGCCGAGGAAATCGCCCGCGCCGCCGACCGCAGGGACATCCGCGACCGCTGGCTGCTCTCGGCGCCCGCGCTCGTCATCATCTTCGTGGCGGCGATCGGCCCGCTCTTCGTCATGCTGGCCTACTCGTTCATGGTCAAGGGCGACTATGGCGACGTGAAGTTCGGCACCTTCTCGCTCGACGGCTGGACTTCGGTCCTGTTCCAGCGCGACATATTCGACGACACGCTGGGGCTGGCCGACGCACACCTGACCATCCTCTGGCGCTCCGTCAGCCTGTCCTTCTACACCACCGTTCTGACGCTGATCTTCGGGTTCCCCACGGCCTATTTCATCGCCACGCGGCCGCCCCAGGCGCGCGACGTCTGGATTTTCCTGGTCACCATCCCGTTCTGGACCAACCTGCTCATCCGCACCTTCGCGATGCAGCAGGTGATCCGCAACGAAGGGCTGATCAATACCGCGCTCATCTCGCTCGGCATCGTCGACCGGCCGATACAGATCATGAATACGGACACCGCGATCATGCTGGGCATGATCTATGTCTATCTGCCGCTGATGGTGCTGCCGCTCTATGCCAGCATGGAGAAGCTCGACTTCCGGCTGGTCGAGGCGGGCTACGACCTCTATGCGTCGCGCTGGCAGGTGCTGCGGCGCATCATCCTGCCGCTGGTCAAGCCGGGCGTCATCGCCGGCTCGATCCTCGTTTTCATTCCCTCGCTTGGCGCCTATGTCATCCCGCGCGTGCTCGGCGGCGGCAAGAACATGATGCTCGGCAACCTGATCGAGCTGCAGTTCGGCTCCGGCCGCAATTGGCCGCTCGGCGCGGCCATATCCATCACGCTGATGGCGCTAGTCATGATCGCGCTGCTGTTCTACGTGCGCAACGTTTCCCGCTCGGAGGCCGGCCATGGGTAGGGTGAGGCGCACTTTCGACATCCGCGCGCAACCCGGCTTCGGCTTCATCGCGCTGCTGACCTTCTTCGGCCTGTATCTGCCGATCGCGGCCCTCGTCGTCTATTCCTTCAACGGCGCGGAATCGCTGTCGCGGTGGGGCGGCTTCTCGCTGCGCTGGTTCGTGTCGGCGTGGCAGAATTCCACCGTGCAGGATGCCGCGATCCGCTCGCTCGTGCTCGCGATCTGGGCCGCCACGCTGGCGACGATCGCGGCCACCATGGCCGCGCTGGCGACGACGCGCACGCCGCCCTATCCGGGCCTCACCTTCAAATACGCCTTCATCAACCAACCGCTGATGGTGCCCGAGATCGTCACCGCCGTCGCCTTGCTGATCGTCTTTTCGCGCATCAAGGTATGGACCGGCTATACCGGTCTCGGCTACCTCGTCATGGCCCACACGGCCTTCTGCATTCCCTTCGCCTATCTGCCGATCCGCGCCCGGCTGGAAGGCATGGACCTGACGCTGGAACGCGCGGCCGCCGATCTCTACGCCACCCCGTGGAAGACGTTCCGCCACGTGACCCTGCCTCTGCTGCGGCCCGCCATCGTCGCCGGCTTCATGCTGGCCTTCGTCATTTCGCTCGACGACGTGGTGATCACTGAATTCGTCAAGTCCGGAGGGCAGGACACGCTGCCGACCTACATGCTCGGCCAGTTGCGGCGCGAAACCAGCCCCGAGATCAATGCCATCGCCACGGTGTTCCTGGTCCTGTCGGTCCTGCTGGTCACAGTTTTCTTCTTCGTCAACCGACGCAAGCCATGACAATCGCAACGCAAACGGGAGAACGCAAATGAAGTGGAAGACCAAGGCCGCGACGGCGGCCATCGCACTGCTGGCCTTCGCGGGAAGCGCGGCCGCGGAAGGCGAGCTCAACATCTTCAACTGGGGCGACTACACCAGCCCCGAGATGATCAAGAAGTTCGAGGACACCTACAAGGTCAAGGTCACGATCACCGACTACGATTCCAACGACACGGCGCTGGCGAAGGTGCGCGCCGGCGGCCATGGCTTCGACATCGTCGTGCCGTCGGCCAACTACGTGCAGATCTGGGTGAAGGAAGGCCTCCTGCTGGAAGCCCGTCCCGACCAGATGGAAAACTTCAAGAACGTCGACGAGCGCTGGGTCAACGTGCCGTGGGACGAGGGGCGTCACTACACCGTTCCGTGGCAGTGGGGCCTGACCGGCGTCGGCGTCAACACCAAGGTCTATGGCGGCGACATCAACACCTCCGCGATCTGGCTCGACCCGCCGGCCGAACTGGTGGGCAAGATCAATGTCGCGCCGGAAATGAACGACGTGCTGTTCGCCACCATCAAGTATCTCGGCGGCGACTGGTGCACGGACGACAAGGAACTGCTCAAGAAGGTGCGCGACAAGCTGGTCGAGGCCAAGCCGAAATGGCTGGCGATGGACTACAGCGTCACCGAGAAGCTGCCGGCCGGTGACTACGCCGCCGTCTACTACTGGAACGGCGCGATCATGCGCTCGCGCGCGAAGAATCCGGACATCAAGTTCGGCTATCCGAAGGAAGGCTTTCCCTACTTCATGGACAGCGTGGCCATCCTGAAGGACGCCAAGAACGTCGAGAACGCGAAGCTGTTCATGAACTTCATCATGGAGCCGGAAAACGCGGCCATGATTTCGGCCTTCGCCAAGTACGCCAACGGCATCAAGGGCTCCATGCAGTTCATGCCGCCGGAGATGCAGAGCGCGCCGGAACTGGTCGTGCCGCCGGAATTCGAGAAAGCCGGCGAGTTCCTTGCCACATGCGCGCCGGAGGTCCAGCAGCTCTACACGCGGATCTGGACCGAGCTTCAGAAATAGCCGCATCGCGACAGCGGAGCGGGAGGCGGCCGGTGCCGCCTCCTGCGACTTCATCGTGATGATTGCGGCGGGCCCCGGGCAATCCATACAGGTTCGATGGCGATCGATACCGCTTTTGCCTGACGGCCGCTTGCCACGAAAGGATCCGAAATGACCGGCCCGACCGCGTTCGAGCAGAAGTTCGGCTTTGCTCGCAGGGACGTGACCCTCGCCGACTGGCGCACGGCTCCTTACAGCCGCTGGGCCTTCCAGAACGTCGGCGAACTGGTGCCGAGCGCCTGCATACCAGCATCGACCCCGGCGGCTGTCGAGACGGCAGAGGCCAGCGACGACCTGCTGCGGCAACCGGCCGGAACCGAAACGGTCGAGGCCTTTCTCGAGCGCTCGCATGCCGATGCGCTGACGGTGATGAAGGGCGGCCGGTTCGTCGCCGACTGGTCGGCACCGCATATGGATTTCGGCGCCCGGCACATCGTCTTTTCGATCAGCAAGTCGCTTACTGCGATCCTGGCCGGAATACTGGAAGGCGAGGGCGTGCTCGATCCGGATGCGCCGGTGACGCAATATGTCCCCGAGGTTAAGGGGTCAGCCTATGAAGACGCCAGGCTGAGGCATGTGCTCGACATGACGGTGGCCGTCGACATCGAGGAAAGCTACCTCGACCCCGACAGCCCCTATGGCCGCTACCGCAAGGCGACGCTGTGGAATCCCGGCGGCGGCAGCGAGAGCCTGCTTGGCTTCCTCGCCACCCTGCCGCGGCTCGACGGGCCGCATGGCGAGATCTTTCGCTACCGCTCGCCTAATTCCGACCTGCTCGGCATCGTCGTCGAGCGGGCCGGCGGGCGTCGCTTCGCCGAGTTGATGGGCGAGAAGCTGTGGCGGCCGCTCGGCGCATACGCCGACGCGTCGGTGACGGTGGACATGGAAGGCACGGCGCGCGCCGCAGGCGGCATCTCGGCCACCGCGCGCGACCTTGCCCGCGTCGGCGAGATGATGCGCCAGGGCGGCATGGCGAACGGACGGCGCCTCGTTCCGGAAGCGTGGGTGCGCGACACTTCGGCGACGGGCGGCGATGCCGCCGCCTGGCGGCGCGGCACCATGGCCTTCCTGTTTCCCGAGGGGCGCTATCGCAACAAATGGTACCAGGCGGGCGACGGCGCCTATTGCGGTATCGGCATCCACGGCCAGTGGCTCTTCGTGGAGCCGAAGCGCGAGGTCGTCATCGTCAAGATGTCGTCGCAGCCCGAACCGGTGGACGATGCGCTCGACCAGCAATGCATCGCCTTCTTCAGGCGGCTCGCGACGATGTACTGATGGGACACCGGTGCTGCCGGACGGCGGCCGCGGCTGTCGCCCTGTACCGCTTGCGCGAGGCGTCCGGTTTCTCCTTTGACTATCCGCTCGTCTCGTCACGGGAATTCCGGGACCGCATACGGTCATGGGCGAACAATGACCAGACGGCGACGAACAGCGCGGCGATCAGGGGGCCTATGACAAAGCCGTTGACGCCGAACAGGGCGATGCCGCCGAGCGTGGAGACCAGAACCATATAATCCGGCAGCCGGGTTCCCTTGCCGACCAGCGGCGGCCGCAGGAGGTTGTCGATAAGGCTGATGACGAACACGCCTATTACGACCAGAATAGCCCCCTGCAGATACTGGCCCGATAGCAGGAGATAGCCGGCAGCAGGTCCCCAGACCAGGAAAGCGCCAACAGCGGGCAACAGGGACAATACGGTCATGAGCACGCCCCAGAGCAGTGCCGCGTCGATGCCCAGCAGCCAGAATGCGACACCGCCGATCGTGCCCTGGATGACGGCGATGATGACGTTGCCCTTCACGGTCGCCTTCACGACGTCGGAGAACTTGCCGAGGATGTAATCGGTATGGTGTTGGCTGAGCGGACTTGCTTTGCGGATCGTCGTCGCGAGTGCGACCCCGTCGCGAAACAGGAAGAAGAGGACATAGAGCATCACGCCGAGGCTGATGAAGAACTGCGCCGTCCCTTGCCCTATGCTGACGGCTTTCGTGGCGACCACCTGCGCGGCCTGGCCCAGCAGCGACGTGATACGGGCCTGGATCTCCTCGAAGGTGCCCAGGTTCAAGGCGGAAAACATTTCGATTACGAAGGAAGGCAAGGCGGAGCGTATCTGCCCTAAAACCTGGGTGAGGTCGAACTCGCGCATGCTGATCCGGTAGTAGAGGTCTGTGGCTTCCTGTGCGAGAGCGGCAAGGACGACGGAACCGGGTATGACGACGATGCAGACGCATGCGAGCACGCTGAGGCCTGCCGCGATGCTGTCGTGGCCGCCGAGTGAAGCTGCAAGCCGACGCTGCAGCGGATTGAACAGAAGCGCGAGGATGACGGCCCAGAGCACGGCGCCGTAAAAGGGCAGCATCAGCCAGGCGAACGCTGCCGTCACGATGACGACAAGGATGGCGAAACTCGCTGTCTGGACGGTCGGCGTTCGCATCAAGCGCTGGCTCTTCCTACATTCGGGCTCCTTCGCCCGAGCCGCTTCCATCTGGCATTGCACATTCGAAGCCGGGCCTTGGCAAGTCCAGCGCGTCCGCCTGGCGATAGGCGCGCGAGTTTCATCAGGTCTGGGAATGAGCGTCACCGGTGTCGAACGTGCCGCCACCCATTCCACCCATGCCCATGCCGCCACCCATTCCGCCCATTCCGCCCATACCGCCACTTCCGCCGCCGCCGCGGCCAGCAGTACCGCCACCTTCACGATCGCCTTTTCCCCGGCTTCCGCTCGTCGAGGGGCGGGTGGGTCCCTGCATGGGTATCTGGACGTCGGGCGGAATGGGGTCGAGGCTCAAAGCCTCGCGAATGAAATCGCGCAGCGAGACGACGAGCTCGTGGGTGTGAACCGGCCGCCCGGCAATGAGCTCTTGTATCGCGCGTTCGGCCAATCGAACCTGCGCCTCGGTTCCGAGGAGGAGAATGTCCGAGAGGGCCGCTTCGACAGCATCTCGGATCCTCCTGGTCCGCTCCGATCCGGTGGTGCCGCTGTCTGACAACTCCAGCCCGTTTTCCGGGTCTTCGGCGGGCTGGGGACGCCGCTTCAGATCGCGCAGGTGGGTTGGGTCGACAGCCAGATCGCCCGTAAAGGAGCCTCCCAGTGTTTTGTAAGCCGCGATCAGGACTCGCAGGCGCTCGTTGATCTGCCTGTTCATGCGCTCGCGGCGCTGCTGGATCGTCATCATCATCAGGAGGCGAATTCCGATGCTGATGAGCGTGAACAGCGCCAGTCCGATAAGCGTGACGAGAACGCTTTGCCAGGAGCTGAAATCCAAACCACGCAAAGGCGCCTCCGCGATGAGAATCTTGCCGTTCGTGACTCCTCAAGCTAGCCAACTCGTCGCCGGCGGTCCATTCCAGTCGCCATGGATGCATGGGCGAGCAAAGTTGCAATCGCAGCCGTACCGGTCGGTAGCGGCCATCTGCACAAATCTTTCGGCCATGGGCCGGCTCATCCGCCGCGGCGTTGATCGACCGGGGCGCCGTCTTGCTGTCGATGGCCCATATTGACGAGTTGCGGGCAGAGGGTTTGACCTTCGACGTCATAGCGGCGCAGCATGGGCTGCTCGAAATCCTGCGTCTGGGATGTGGCATAGTGGGGGTTAGACGCGCTCATATCCGACCACCTTCCCAAGATAGTTCCTCGGAGCGCCCCCCGAGGTGCCCCGGACCAAAGCGAGGCTGGGCGCCGACTAGGTGCCCTTTTCAACTACTTGATTTCCATAAGGGAAAGCTGGTGCCGCTTGCGTGACTCGAACACGCGACCCCATCATTACGAATGATGTGCTCTACCAACTGAGCTAAAGCGGCCGGCCGGCGTTTACAGCCAGAATTCGGCGGTGATAGACGCAAGCTCGCGCGAATTCAAGATGGCTGTTCACGATTTGCGTGGACGGCGCCGCCTGTGGGGGTGCATCTCGCCGAATGGAACCGGCGCCCCGTTGATTGACGGCGTGGCTGCGGCTAACCATCGTGCGAAGTGACCGCGCGCAAAAAGGAAGCTCCGCTTGGACGCGATCGAAAAAGCGATCCGCAACGCTTTCGAGAAGGGCGACGCAGACGATCGTGCCTTTCGCGAGAAGGTCTACCGCTCGGCTTTCGCCGCGCTGGACCGCGCATTGCTGGCCAATCCCGGCATCACCGTGGAAGTGGCCATCAAGCGCCGCAAGGCCATGCAGGCCAAGATCGCCGAGATCGAATCGGAGTTCTTGCCGGCCGTCGCGGCTGCTCCGCCGGCCGAATCGCCCTACGAGGAGCCGCTGGCCGTCGAGCCTGCTGCCCCGGCCGCGCCGTCGCAGGCGGCGCCGATGCCGACCCTGGACGGGGAACGGCCGCCCGCCGCCGAGCTTTCGCAGGCATCCGGCGTGCTGCCGGTGGTGCCCGACATCATGCCGGATCGTCTGCCGCCCGACATGGGCGCCCCGGTTGCCGACGAGGTCGCGCCCGATCGCGACGAGCGGCGCACGCGCGGCCGGCGGCTGCCGCTGACGGCCATCTTCTTCGGCATCACCGTCATTGCCGTCATCGGCATGGCCCTGTGGTGGATCCCGCAGACCGGGCTGTTCAAGACGATGGAGGAGCTGGGCCAGCCGCCCGCGCCGACGCCCACCGTGGAGGACGACGACTATGTGCCCGAAACTGACGCCGCCGCGCCGCGCAGGCCCGGCGATGCCGATCAGGGGCGCGACTGGATCGAGGTGTTCTCGCCGGCCGACCCGACGCTGGTGAGCGCGCCTTCCGACGCCAGGGCCGAGGCGATGCAGGACGACAGCGGCGCCTTCCTGCGCATCCGCTCGGGCGGCACCGGCTCGGCCATCAGCTTCGACGTTGGCCAGGGCATACTGGACCGGCTGGTCGGCAAGCACGTGGTGTTCGACATCGTCGCCCGCGCCGAGGAGGGCAAGGACACGCAGATGTCGGTGTCCTGCAATTTCGGCGAGCTCGGCGACTGCGGCCGCAAGCGCTATGCGGTCGGCCACGAACGCAACGAATATCTGTTCGAGGCCGAGTTCCCGGACAAGCGGCCGGGCGCGGCCGGCACCATCGCCATCAATTCCGACTTCGACCGGCAGGGCAAGTCGGTGGACATCTACGCCATCCGCGTGTCGGTGGCCGAATAGGCACGGGCGGCGGCCGGAACCGGCTCAGCGGTCGAGCAGCGCCTTCAGCGTCTCGATGCGGTCGGCCTCCGCCGCGGGCTTGTCCCAGCGCAGCCGCGAAATGCGCGGAAAGCGCATGGCCACGCCGGACTTGTGGCGGGCCGAGCGGTTCAGCCCCTCGAAGGCCACCTCCAGCACCAGCCCGTTGCGCCGGTCGGCGCGCACCGAGCGCACCGGGCCGAAGCGCTCGATCGTGTTGTCGCGCACATATTTGTCGATCTGGCGCAGTTCCTCGTCGGTGAAGCCGAAATAGGCCTTGCCCACCGGCACCAGCTCTTCCGCGCCCTCCGGGCCGGACCAGACCCCGAACGTGTAGTCGGAATAGAAGGAGGAACGCTTGCCGTGGCCGCGCTGGGCATACATCAGCACGGCGTCGATCGTGTGCGGGTCGCGCTTCCACTTGAACCACGGTCCCTTCGGCCGGCCGGCGAGATAGGGCGAATCCCAGCGTTTCAGCATCACGCCCTCGATGATGGGGTGCGGCGGTGCCGCGCGCGAGGCCTCCAGCCGCCGCCATCCGGAAAACTCCACCAGTGGCGACAGGTCGAAGCGGTCCGGGTTCAGCGTTGCCGCGAAGGTCTCCAGCCGCGCCCGGCGCTCGCGGAAGGGAAGCGGCCGCAGGTCCTCGCCGCCCGCCTGCAGCAGGTCGTAGCAGCGCATGATGGCGGGATAGGTCTGCATGATCTTCGCCGACACGCTCTTGCGGTTCAGCCGCTGCTGCAGGTCGGAGAAGGTGCCGGTCGAAGCGGGCGAGCCGACCAGAAGCTCGCCGTCCAGCACGGCCTCGAACGCAATTGCCTCGGCAAGGTCGGGAAAGGCGCCGGATATGTCGTCGCCGGTGCGCGAATAGAGCCGGGTGACGCCGCCTTCGCGGGCCGCCTGCACGCGGATGCCGTCCCATTTCCATTCGGCCGCATAGTCGGCCGGGTCGAGCTTTTCCAATTCGCCCTCGCCGAGGGGCGTAGCCAGCATCACCGGCCGGAACAGCGCCTTCGCCACCCGCTCCGGCTTGGCCGCCCGGCCCTCCAGCCAGGCGAACAGCCCGGCATAGGGCGGGGCCAGCCCGTGCCAGAGCTCTTCTATCTCGGAGACGTCCACCGGGCCGAGGTCGGCCAGCGCCTGCTTGGCCAGCCGGGCGGAAACGCCGATGCGCAGGCCTCCGGTGACCAGCTTGATGATGGCGAAGCGCGCCGGGATGGCGGCGTCGTCGAGCAGGCCGGCCAGCACCTTCGGCCCGTCGGAGCGGCTCGCCGCCTGGAGCTTGCCGACCACCTCGGCCAGCGTCGGACGGTGCCCGGAGGGCGGCTCCGCCGGCGCCGGCCACACCAGCGACACGGTTTCGGCAAGGTCGCCGACATAGTCGT
>DAOKZN010000036.1:0-12721 GCA_035325625.1 Mesorhizobium sp.
CGCCCGACACCTTCAAGCGGCCGATCTATGCCGGCAACGCCATCCAGACGGTGCAGTCGAGCGAGCCGAAGAAGGTCGTCACCGTGCGCACCGCTTCCTTCGCGTCGGCGCCGGAAGGCGGTTCGGCTTCGGTGGAGTCCATCGCCGCCGCCGCCAACCCGGGCCTGTCCTCCTTCGTGGAGAACCGGCTGTCGGAGAGCGACCGTCCGGAGCTGACGTCCGCCAGGATCATCATCTCGGGCGGCCGCGCGCTCGGCTCGGCGGAAAAGTTCCAGGAGGTGATCCTGCCCGTGGCCGACAAGCTGGGTGCCGCGGTGGGCGCCTCGCGCGCCGCCGTCGACGCCGGCTACGCCCCCAACGACTGGCAGGTGGGCCAGACCGGCAAGGTGGTGGCGCCCGACCTCTACATCGCCTGCGGCATTTCAGGGGCCATCCAGCATCTGGCCGGCATGAAGGACAGCAAGGTCATCGTCGCCATCAACAAGGACGAGGAAGCGCCCATCTTCCAGGTGGCTGACTACGGCATCGTGGGAGACCTCTTCCAGATTCTGCCGGAACTCGAAAAGGCGCTTTGACGCCTTCCGACGGCCGATATTAAACTGCGCGGGCGGGGTGGACGAAACTTCCCCGCCCTTTATAGTTTGCACTGCACAATAGCAGTCGGACGGGATACGAACCATGAGCAAGATCGAGACGGTCGGCATCATCGGCGCGGGGCAGATGGGCAACGGCATCGCCCATGTCTCCGCGCTGGCGGGCTACAAGGTGCTGCTCCACGACCTGTCCCCCGACAGCATCGAAAAGGGCATTGCCACCATCAGCGGCAACATGGCCCGCCAGGTCGCCTCCGGCAAGCTGGACGAGAAGGTGCGGCAGGAGGCCACGGCACGCATCTTTGCGGCGCCGGACATGGCCGATCTCGCCGGGGCCGACCTCGTCATCGAGGCCGCCACCGAGGACGAGACGGTCAAGCGCAAGATCTACGCCCAGCTCTGTCCCAAGCTCAACCCGGAGGCGGTGCTGGCCACCAACACCTCCTCGATCTCGATCACGCGGCTGGCCTCGCAGACCGACCGGCCGGAGCGCTTCATCGGCATCCATTTCATGAATCCCGTGCCGGTGATGAAGCTGGTGGAGCTGGTGCGCGGCATCGCCACCGAGGACCGCACCTTCGAGCTGGCCAAGGCCTATGTCGGAGCCCTCGACAAGACCATCACCGTTTCCGAGGATTTCCCGGCCTTCATCGTCAACCGCATCCTTTTGCCGATGATCAACGAGGCGATCTATACGCTCTATGAGGGCGTCGGCACGGTGGAGGCGATCGACACGGCCATGCGGCTCGGCGCCAACCATCCCATGGGGCCGCTGCAACTCGCCGACTTCATCGGCCTCGACACCTGCCTGTCGATCATGCAGGTGCTGCATGACGGCCTGTCGGATTCGAAATACCGGCCCTGCCCGCTGCTGGTGAAATATGTCGAGGCCGGCTGGCTGGGGCGCAAGACCGGCCGCGGCTTCTACGACTATCGCGGCGAGCACCCGGTGCCGACGCGCTGAGGCTTTCCCGCCAGCGCCGCAACCCCGTTCAGGAGTTGGCCGCCGCCATCGGCGCCGCAACCGCGGATGCCTGCGCGGCACCGTGCTGGTGGGGCATCGCCGTGAAGGCGCAGCCCCGTCCCGCAGCCTTGGCCGCATAGCAGGCCACATCCGCCCGTGCGATGATCTCGTCGGCCTCGCCGCAGCCCTGCCCGATGGGCGTCAGCCCGATGCTGGCTCCGACGGTGTAGCCAACTCCGTTCCAGATGAAGCCCAGCGAGCGCACCGCCTCGACGACGCCGGCGGCGGCGGCCTCGGCTTCCTGCTGGGAGCCGGATTTCAGCACGACCGCGAACTCGTCGCCGCCCAGCCGCGCGACGAGATCGTCCGGCCCGAGCGCGCCGCGGATGGCCGCCCCCACCCGCTTCAGCAGCGCGTCGCCGGCGGCGTGGCCGCCCGTATCGTTCACCAGCTTGAAGCGGTCCAGGTCGATGAACATGAACTGGCGTGGCGCCGCGCCCGCCTTCACCTCGGCGACGACCTCCTCCATGGCGCGCATGAAGCTGGAACGGTTGGCGAGCCCGGTCAGCGCATCGTGGCTTGCAGCATAGGCAAGCTGGCGCTGCAGGGTGCGGGCGTCCGTGAAGTCCTGGAAGACGATGACCGAGCCGCCGAACGCGCCTTCCTCGTTCATGATCGGCGACACGATCTGGCGGATGCTGCAACGGCTTCCGTCGCGCCGCACCAGCACGGCCCGGCTGTTCTGGTCCGCGCGGCACGGGCCTCCTGCATTAGGACGGGACGGGCCGAGGCGCTGGCCCGATTCCTCGTCGACCGCGTGGTAGACTTCGTCGAGCGGGCGGCCCAGCGCTTCCTGCCAGACGCAGTCGGTGAGCGTCTCCGCAACGGGATTCATGAAGCTGATGCAGCCCGCGGCATCGGTGCAGATCACCGCGTCGCCGATGGAGTGCAGCGTCACCCGCAGCCTTTCCTTCTCCGCCGCCAGCATCGCCGCCGAAACGATCAGCCGCTGCTCCGCCTCCTTGCGCTGGGTGATGTCGGTGAGGCTGCCGATGGCGCGCACCATGCGCCCCTGCTCGTCACGCTCCACCACCTTGCCCCGGTCGAGGATCCATATCCATTGCCCGTCCTTGCGGCGCATGCGGAACTCGGCCTCGAAATGCGGCGTGACGCCCTCCAGATGCGCGCGGTCGGAAGCTTCCACGGCGGCGCGGTCGTCGGGGTGGACCATGGTCAGCCAGCGGCTGGGGTCGCCGTCCAGTTCGTGCTGCTCATAGCCGAGCATCTTCGCCCAGGTGGCGGAATAGGCGATGCTGTCCCGGCGCAGATCGAGATCCCAGACGCCCTGCCCCGCGCTCGCCAGCGCGAAATTCCAGCGCGTTTCGGCATCGGCGATGCGCCGCCGGCCCTCGGTGATCTGGTGGACGAACAGCCCGACCATGAACGGCGTCGCCACGGTGATGGCGACCGCCACCTGGAAGCCGCCCCGGAACGCCCCCAGCCCATGGCCGAGCCCGGGAACGAGCCCTCCCATGGCGCCGCCCATCAGCGCCGCCCCGGTGAAGGCGCAGGTCAGCGCCAGCTCGAACACGGCCATGCGCGGCGCCACCACCATCAGCGGCAGCATGGCCAGCGCAAAGGGGAACTGGCCCCACGCCAGCGACAGGCAGCCGACAGCCGCGCAGCAGATGCATATCGCCGCCAGACGCAACGCCGCACGAACATCGGCAAGAGCGGACAGCGCGCGCCGCGACACGAACAGCAGCGGCGGCAGCAGGATCGCATAACCGAGCGCATTGCCGGAAAGCAGCGTCCAGCCCATCCGAAGCGGCGGCCAACCGCCCAGCAGCGACGCCAGCGGCGCGAACACCAGCGCAGCGGCGATGGTGGCGGCACCGCCGGCCAGCGCCAGCACCATGACGAATTCGCGCGCGCCGGCGACGTTGAGCGGGGTCTGGCCGACGAAGCGGCGCACCAGCAGCAGCGACAGCAGCACCTGCCCGACGTTGAACAGCGGCAGGAGGAAAAGCATCGGCCCTTCCGTGCCGAACAGCCCGTCGACGGCCAGCGAGCCCGCCAGCAGCGCCACGCAATCCGCCACGCCAAGCGGACGGCTGCGGCGCGCCAGCACCGCGAAGGCGAAAGCGTTGGCGAACCATACGCCGGCGATGCCGTCGCCGAGCCGCGACAATCCGATTGAGATCGCGCCGGCTACGAGAAAACCGGTCGCGAGCAATGCGACGTCCGCACGCCCGGTTGTCCCGGAACCGGTTCCTACCCCCACTTCCACCTCAACTCCACCTTCCATGCGGCATCACCGCTCGGGTTGGAGCATCACGGAACGGCTTTAAGGAATGGTTGCCCGCAGGGGGCCGAGCCATGTGCCGGTCCCCGCCGATCTGCGCCATGCTTAAGGATTCCTGTGCACGGCACCCGGATTTGCAGGGTCGCGGCCGCTATTTCTCCGCCAGCACGTCGGCCCATTCCGGATGGCGGCGGAACTGCGCGGCGGCGAACGGGCAAAGCGGAAGGATCTTCCTGCCCGACAGGCGTGCATCCTCCACAGCGCGCGTGACCAGCCGCACCCCCGCGCCCTGCCCGCGGAATGCCTCCGGCACCCCGGTGTGGTTGATGACGAGCTTGTGCGCCCCGACCTTGGTGAAGGTCATCTCCGCTTCGGCGCCATCAGGCCCGCGCAGCACGTAGCGGCCATTCTCGCCTTGTTCCTCAAGCTCGATGGGCAGCAATTCTTCGGTCATTTCTCAATCTCCATGAACCTGCGGCGCGCCAAGGAAGGTCCTGGCCGCCTCGATCTCGTTGGGGCGCACCTCATGGCCGCCCTCGTGCCACGCCACTGTGACATCTGCGCCGTCCGCCCGCAAATAGGCCAGCAGCCGGTCCGTCAGGGCCGGCGGGCAGATGGGATCGCGCCGGCCGGCGGTGACCAGCAGGCGGCGGCCGGCGAGGCTTCCCCTCACGTCCGGCTCGAAGGGGATCAGCGGGTGCATCAGCACCGCCGCATCGAACAGGGCTGGGCGGGCGAAGACCACCGAGGCCAGGATGTTGGCGCCGTTGGAATAGCCGAGCCCCCACACCGCCGAGGGCTTCGCCGCGGCGACATGCGCCTCGATGAAGCCGGCCATCTTGCCGGTCGCCCGCGCCAGATCGCCCATGTCGTAGACGCCTTCCGCCGCGCGGCGGAAGAAGCGCGCCGCGCCGTGCTCGGAGACGTCGCCCCGGGGCGACACGATGGCCGCTTCCGAGGCGAGCTCGCGGCCGAGGGCGACGAGCTGGTGCTCGTCGCCGCCGGTGCCGTGGAAGAGGAACAGCAGGGGGCCGCCCGGCTTGCCGGGCAGCGCCTGATATAAGTAGTCGTCCTTGCTCACCTCTGCACTCATGGCCTCTACCTCAATCCTCCAGCGGCTGGAGGTGCTGTTCGAGATAAGACCGCAGATGCGCGTGCTGGACCGGCAGCTTCAGGGCCTCGCCCAGATGCGCCGTATCCTCGTCGCGGTCGAAGCCCGGCTCGTTGGTGGACACCTCGAACAGCACGCCGCCGGGCGTGCGGAAGTAGATGGCCCAGAAATAGTCGCGGTCGATGACCGGGGTGACCTGGTAGCCGGTGTCCATCAGCGCCTTGCGCACTTCGAGCTGGCGCGCCCGGTCCTCCACCGCGAAGGCGACATGGTGCACCGAGCCGGCGCCGAGGTCGGCGAAAGGCGTGCCCGGCAGCGTCTCTATGTCGACCACATCGGCGCCATTGCCGTCCCTGACCGCGAGCCTGCGCACATTGCCTGCCCTGTCGATCTCGTCATAGCCCATGAACTTCAGCAGTTCTTCCGTAGCGCCGCCATCCCTCAGCCTGAGCGAGACGGAATGGAAGCCGCGAATCGCCTCGTCGCCCGGAACCCCGCCCTTGAGCCAGGGCGCGCGGCCGTCGTCCTTGTCCTCGACCAGCGCAAATCCATCCCCGTCCGGCCCGGAAAAGGTCAGGCGCCGCTCGCCAAACCTCTCCTCGCGGGCCAGGCCGGCCACGCCTTCCTCCGCGAAGCGCTTTTCCCAATAGCCGAGCGTGCCTTCCGGCACCGAGAACACCGTAGTGCCCACCTCGCCCACTCCGGGACGGCCCTGGCCGATATTGGGAAACGGGAAATAGGTCATCACCGAGCCCGGCGTGCCGAACTCGTCCGCATAATAGAGATGATAGACGTCCGGCGCGTCGAAATTGACGGTCTTCTTCACCCGCCGGAGGCCGAGCTTGTGCGTGAAGAAATCGTTGTTCTGCCGCGCATCCGCCGCCATGGAGGTAACGTGATGCAGTCCCTTGATCTGGTTGAGCATCGTTCCGCTCCCTTGTTCGTCACGGCACCCAGCCGTGATCCGCACTGAATATGCGGACGAAACCGGAGCGGGCATAGAGCGCGAGCGCAGCATGGACTGTTCTCTAAATGAGAACGATTTTCAGAAACTCGTTCACGTAAATTACACTCCAGCCATGCGTGGCGCCCGCAGGCCCGACCCCACCAAAGGGCCGGGCCTGCCTTCGCCGGCCGATCACGGCCGCATGATCATCCGCTGCGCGTCGCGGTTCTGGGCGTAGCTGCCCTTGTCATAGGCCGCCTGCGCCTCGAGCTGCTCCTTGGTGAAGTTGGTGTAGAGATAGGTGCTGCCCTTCTGGTCGGTCATGAACTTCAGATTGTCCATGCCCACGGCAATGGGCTTGGAGCCGATGCCGAGAAAGCCGCCGACGTCGATCACCACGGCATCCACCTTGTCGTCCGCGCTCAGCACCACGTCGGCGATCTTGCCGACATCGGCGTCGTCGGCCCCGTAGACGGTGGTGCCGATGAGATCGTCGGCGCTGATCCTGTCCGTGGGCATTTCGGCAAGGTTGGACCTGTCGATCGCGGCCGTCGAGGTCTGGTCGGGCGTCGATGCCTGATCGTCCGCGGCGGGCTCGTTCTGGGCCGTGTCGGTGGTCGGCGTCACCATGGCGGGTGCATCGGCCCCGGCCGCAGCCGCGGCAGGCGCCGGATCATAGGCCTTGCGGTCGAAGTCCGGCAGACCCTGCAATTGCTCCTTGCTGGCGTCCACGACCAGCCAGCGCTCGCCGCTGCGCTCCATCGGCCGGGCCTTGTCGAAGTCGAAGGCGACGTTTTTCTGGCCGAGGCCAAGGAAACCGCCGACCCCGATCACCAGCGCCTGCGCCTTGCCCTGCTTCGACACCACGATGTCGTTGACGCTGCCGATGTTCTGGGCCTCGTCGCCGGAGCCGTTATAGACCTTCTCGCCCATGATCATCGAGGCGAGTTGCCCCTGCTCCAGCGCGGCAGGCTTGGCCGGCTCGACCGGCGCCGCGTTCTGGGCCATGCCATCGGCCGGCGCCGTCGTGCCGGGCGGGGTGGCCGGCTGCGCGGCCTGAGAGACCGCCACCGGCCTGTAGGGCGTATCGTCGAAGGCCGGCTGCGCGGTCAGCTCGTCCTTGCTCGTCTGCGCCACCAGCCAGCGGTCGCCGTTCTTCTCCGCCCATTGCAGCTTGTCATAGTCGAAGGCGACATTCTTGGCGCCGACGCCGAGGAAGCCGCCCACGCCGATCACCACCGATCTGGCCTGGCCGTCCTTGTCGAACACGACGTCGGTGACCTTGCCGATGCTCTCGGCATCTTCGGCGATGCCGTTATAGACGCTTTCGCCGACGATGTTGGTGGCGAGCTGGCCATCGGCCTTCACTGCCGGCGCGGTCGGCGCAGCCGGAACGGCGGGGTTGGAATTGGGCGCGGCAGGCGCCGGCGCCGTAGTGTCCTGCGCGAGCGCGCCGGTGGCAAAGGCCATAGCCAGCGCGGTCGTGGCCAAGAGCTTGCGCATCATGATAGATTACTCCTTGTGCGTGATTTTTCATGCGCGCCGCGCCTGGCGGAACCGTCGCGGGGAAAGCCGGGCGCGGCATCCTACGGGTTCACAACGTCGTGAACGCCGTCTTGTTCCGAACCGGGCGGGGGATGCGGAATCGCCTCGCCGCCACCCGGCCCGGCCTGTCAGCCGCCCGGCCTCTGCTGGGTAGCCGGCGTCTTGATCATCTCGCCGTAGAATTCCACCGCGCCCCACGCCGCAAGGGCAAGCGCCAGCCCGGCGATGAGGATGATGAGGACGTGACGGCCCCGGCGTCCCTGGCGGGCCTTGTCCTGCGGAACGATCTTGACCATGAGGAACCTCCGTTGCGTGGCGCACGACGCGCTTCGGGGCGCTGTCGGGTAACAGCGCCCCGCCGCAAAAGGTTCCGAAAGGATTGCGCGAACGCGGGCGCTTTACCGGCCGCCCGCGTCGTCGTCGCGCCCGTCCGTGCGGGGCCGGGCGTTCTCCTGGTAGATGGCATAGGCGGCCAGCGCCACCACCGGGCTGAGCAGCACGCCGAGCCCGCCCCTGCCGCGCGCCAGTGCCGGCAGCAGGGCGAGCGCGGTGGAGATGCCGATGGCCGTCATGTCGGCCTTCAGCCGCTTCTCGCGGCGGCGCCTGCGGGTGCCGGCGCCGAGCCGGAAGGCCAGCACGAGCAGGCCCGCCAGCACCAGGAAGCCGATGCCGAAGCCGAACGCCGTCTCCACGAAGCCGTGGCGGCGCGCGGTCCAGATATAGGCGGCGCCGACCAGGAAGCCGACGCCGCACAGGCCGGACAACGCCGCCAGCGAATAGAGGATCGCCGCCAGCCGCGCGCGCTTCAGTGCCGCGGCCGTCTCGCCGGAGGCGAGGCCGGCAAGCAGTGATGCCAGCATTCCCATGGCGGGCTAGCGGCGCGAAAGCAGCGCGAACAGATAGCCGACGCCTACGGCGATGGCCAGCGAGGTCACCGGCTTCTCGCGCACGCTGGCGATCACCTGCTCCTCCAGATCCCTGGCATTGCTGCGCAGGCTTTCAACGGCCGCCTCGCCCTGCACGCGCAATTGCTCGACGCCTTCGGCGGCGGCACGCCTGGCGGTGCCGTAGCCGTGCTGGCCGGTCGCGGCCAGTTGCTTCGTCAGCTTCTCGATGTCGGCCTTCAACTGCTTGATGTCGGCTTCCAGATCGGAAACCTCGGGCGAATTCCTGAGGGACTTGCCTTCGTTTGCGGCCATTCTCAACTCCTTGCGTTTCTTCGCTTTTCAAACGCCCTGCGGCAGCTTCGGTTCCCGGGCATACGCCATAGGGGCCATCGGCAGGCGGCCTTTCACAGAAGCGGCCGCCGATCTTCGCCGATGCCCTCCCAGCCGGCCAGCTCCTGGAGCCTGGCGGCGTCGACCACCTCGCAGCCGCCCTCCTGCCACACGATAAGACCCCGCGCCGCGAGCTTGCGCAAGGTCTTGTTCGTATGCACCAGCGACAGGCCCAGGGTGTCGGCCACATGCTGCTGGGTGATGGGGATGCGCACCTGGCGGCGCGTGTCGAGGCCCACGCCCTTGGCGCGTGCGGCGATGAAGGCGATGAGATAGGCCGCCCGCTCCAGCGCGGAACGGCGCCCGACGCTGAGCAGGTTCTCGTCCAGCATCCGCTCTTCCCGAGCGGCAAGCCAGGTGATGTCGTAGGCGAGGCCCGGATGGTTGCGGTAGAGCTCGGGCAGCTGCTCGCGCTCGAACACGCATAGCAGCATGGCCGACAGCGCCTCCACCGAGTGCTGCATCTCGCCCATCACGCTGCCCTGCAAGCCGATCAGATCGCCCGGCATGACGTAGTTGAGGATCTGGCGGCGCCCGTCCGACAGCAGCTTGTAGCGGAAGCTCCATCCCGACAGCACCGTGTAGAGATGCGCGCTGTGGCTGCCTTCAACCAGCACGGCGGTGCCCTTTTCCACCGCCAGCTCGCCTTTCTTGAAATTGTTGACGAAGGCGAGTTCCGTTTTCGCCAGATCCCGGAACGCGGGCAGGGCACGCAGCGGGCACTGCTGGCAGGAAAAACGCCGACCGGAAAAGGAATGTACGTTCTTGCTCGGCATGCCACCCCTCGTTAACCAATTGAATTGCAACGCGCCGCAACAGGATCGGGTTCCTGCCGGTCAACGTGGCGGCATGTCATTTTTAAATGACAGGCGGGCCGATAACGACGATCAATGCAGCTTCGGGAATGAATGTGCGGGTGCCTGTCGTGCTGCTGGACGATTTGCGGATATTGCTGCTTGAGGACGAGCCTCTCATCGCCATCGATGTGGAGCAGCTATGCACGGATCATGGCGCCCGAAGCGTCACCATAGTCCAGGATCTGGCGCAGATCGACGCAAGCGAGGTGCGCAGTCTCTTCGACGCGGCCATCATCGATCTCATGCTCGGCGGCCAATCCACGCTCGGCTTCGCGCAGCGCCTCGCCGAGCAGAATCTGCCCTTCATCATCGCTTCCGGCCATTCCGCGCGGGAGGTGGAAACGCTCCTGCCCGGCATCGCCATCGTCGAGAAGCCTTATTCCGGCATGGATCTGGTGGAAGCGCTGGCCGCGGCCTGCTCGCGACCGCCCCGGGTCAGGCCGCCGGCGAGCCCATGACCTGGGTCGAGATCGCGTCCGGGCCGAACTCGTCCTCGCCGGAAATCTGCAATATCTCCTGCAGGCGCGTACGGGCGCGGCTGACGCGGCTCTTGATCGTGCCGACGGCGCAGCCGCAAATCTCGGCTGCCTCCTCATAGGAGAAGCCGGACGCGCCGATCAGGATGATGGCCTCGCGCTGGTCCTGCGGCAGCCGCTCCAGCGCGGCGCGGAAATCCTTCAGGTCGAGCTGGCCGTGCTGGGCCGGATGCACCGCCAGCCTGGCGGTCATGATGCCGTCGCTGTCCTGCACCTCGCGGCCGCGTTTGCGCATCTGCGAATAGAACTCGTTGCGCAGGATGGTGAACAGCCACGCCTTGAGGTTGGTGCCGAGCTGGAAACTCTGCTGCTTGTCCCAGGCCTTGACCAGGGTCTCCTGCACGAGGTCGTCGGCCCTGTCGGCGTTCTGCGTCAGGGAGACGGCAAACGCCCTCAGGCTCGGGATCGTGGCGAGCAGATCGGTCTTGAAGCCCTGCGATGCGGCCATGCATCAGTCCTTCCTGCCTGGGGCTTCGGCCTTTTCCAGTTGTGCCAGCAATTGCGCGAAACGGTCCGGCACCTCGTCGGAAACCAGTTCGTCGTAATATTGCTTGAGCTTGCGGCCGATTTCCGAATTCGCTCCGAGCGGATCGCCGGAAATGCCCCGGCGCCGGTCGGCGCCGGCCGATGCTGTCTTGATTGCTTCCTTCACTTCGCCCTCTATCCCAGTGCCCGGCGCCTGCGCGCAGCAAGCGGCCCCCTCCTCTGGTCGCCCGAACCGGCCTATAACGTGGTCGCGCCATATTGGTTCCCTCACCCGGAACTTTTTGGCAAAGCCTGCGTTGGGGTTTCCAGGCCGGCCATCGAGCCGGCTGTTTTTCGTTACACGTCATCTGAGGGAGACGTTCAATATGAATCTTTCCGCCACCATCGCGCCGCATCTGCCCTTCCTGCGGCGGTTCTCCCGCGCCGTCTCCGGCTCGCAGGAAAGCGGCGACGCCATGGTCGCAGCAATGCTGGAAGCGATCATCGCCGATGCCGGCATCTTCCCCGAGGCCTCCAGCGACCGCATCGCCATCTACAAGGTGTTCGCCCGGCTCTTCACCTCCGTCGCCATCCGCGTGCCGCAGGAGGAGCCGCAGGCGGCGTGGGAGCAGAAGGCCGCGGCCAACCTGAACGCGCTGGCCCCGCTGCCCCGCCAGGCCTTCCTGCTGGTGGCCGTCGAGGGCTTCGACGAGCGCCAGGCCGCCGAGGTGCTGGACGTGGACGAGGACACCTTCTCCGGCCTGCTGGCCGAGGCGAGCGACGAGATCTCGCGCCAGGTGGCGACCGACGTGCTCATCATCGAGGACGAGCCGCTGATCGCCATGGACATCGAGGAAATGGTGGAGAGCCTGGGCCATCGCGTGGTCGGAACCGCGCGCACCCATGCCGAGGCGGTGGCCCTGTTCGGCAAGACGCACCCGAAGATGGTGCTCGCCGACATCCAGCTTGCCGACGGCAGCTCCGGCATCGAGGCGGTCAACGAGATCCTGTCATCCACCGCCGTGCCGGTGATCTTCATCACCGCTTTCCCCGAACGCCTGCTGACGGGCGAGCGGCCGGAGCCGGCCTTCCTGGTGACCAAGCCGTTCAACCCCGACATGGTCAAGGCGCTGATCAGCCAGGCGCTCTTCTTCGACCGCCAGGCCAGGGCCGCCGCCTGACGCGGCATCCGGTGGCTGACGCATTTTCCATCACCGTCTGGAACAAACCGCGACAGCGCGGCGTTCTGCTGCACCATCTGAAGGAGTTTGACCATGCTCTACTGGGCGCTTGTGTTTCTCGTCGTGGCGATCATCGCCGGCGCGCTCGGGTTTGGCGGCATCGCCGGCGCATCGGCCGGGCTCGCCAAGATCCTGTTCTTCATCTTCCTGGCGTTCCTGGTCATCTCGCTGCTCGCCGGCATCTTCAGGCGGGCGTGACGTGCCGGACGCGGTCCAGGGCAAACTGGAAACCGCCCCCCTCAAACGGTTTCCAGCCGCCGCCGGGCAGCGTTCCGAAAGGGATGCGGCCCGGCGGAACCTTTTCTGAACCGTTTATCCGCTAGAAATCTCACCTTGGGAGGGCGGACGGCAAGTTGTCAGATGAAATCCGGGGCAGACCATAGGGGCAGCGACAGGCGGGACCACGGGGCGGCTCCCGCCAGGCCGGCAGAGCGGGAGGGTCCACTCGGCCGCGCGCTGCTGAACGCCCTGCGCAACGCGGGCGTCGCCGTGCTCTACCAGGACCGCGACCTGAAGACGGTATGGGCGCGCAACATGCCGGCCCCGTGGATGTCGCGGAGCGGGAACGGCGAGGAAAGCCTCCTGCCGCAGGCCCAGACCGAGCGGATCGCCGCCGCCCGCCGCAACGTCATCGCCTCCGGCAATTCCGAGCGCTTCGAGATCAGCCTGCCCGGCGAGGACGGCGTGCGCTGGTTCGAGATCTGGGTGGACCCGGATTTCGACGAGCAGGGCGAGGTCCAGGGCGTGCTGACGACCAAGGTGGAGACCACCGAGCAGAAGCGCCGCGAGCAGACGCTGAAGACGCTGCTGCGCGAGGTCAGCCATCGCTCCAAGAACCTGCTCGCCATCATCCAGAGCATCGCCAGCCAGACCGGCCGGCA
>DAOKZN010000037.1:0-12588 GCA_035325625.1 Mesorhizobium sp.
GTCATCCGCTATGCCGGCATCGACGGCGAGAAGACCGCCATGTCCATCCGCCATCTGGTCGCCGCCGCGGTCCCCAGCCTCTCGGCCGACAAGGTGACCGTGCTCGACGCCGCCGGCAACCTGCTCGCGGCCGGCGACGATCCCTCCAACACCAGCGCCGCGCGCGCGCTCGGCGTCGAGCAGACGGTGGAAGCCCAGATCGGCGACAACATCCGCCGCGCCCTCACCGCCTATCTCGGCCCCGAGAATTTCCGCGCCAGCGTCAAGGCCGACGTCAACACCGACACCCGCCAGATCGAGGAAACCATCTTCGACCCGGATTCGCGCGTCGAGCGCTCGGTGCAGTCGGTGCGCGCCAACGAGGCCAACAGCCAGAAGCAAGCGTCCACGCCCGCCAGCGTCGAGCAGAACCTGCCCGAGGCCCAGGCCACCGCCACCGAAGGTCCGCAATCGTCCTCGCAGAACGACCGCAAGGAAGAGATCACCAACTACGAGATCAACTCCAAGCGCATCGCCACCGTCTCCAACGGCTATTCCGTCACCCGCATGTCGATCGCCGTGGTGGTCAACAGGGAGCGGCTGGCCGCCATACTGGGCTCCGACGCCACGGCCGAGCAGATCGACCAGCGCGTCGCCGACATCCGCAAGATGGTGGCCTCCGCCACCGGCTTCGACGAGAAGCGTGGCGACGTGATCGACGTTTCGGCGGTGGAATTCGTCGAGGGGCTGGACGGCGAGGCGGTCGCCGGGCCGGGCGTGATGGAAACGCTCGGCCGCTATGCCGGCAGCCTCATCAATGCCGGCGCCTTCATCGTCGTCGTGTTCCTGGTCGCCTTCTTCGGCCTGAGGCCGATGGCCGCCGCGCTCAACCCGCGCGCGGCGCCGGCGCTCGCCGGCCCGAGCTTCGAGGAAGTGCAGCGCTCGCTGCCGACGCCTGACGCCGCGGGCGCGGAAGGCGAAGCGCAGGCCACCCTGCCCGGCGCGGCCCCCGCCCCGCTGGACGACCTGCGCCGCAAGCTCCGGCCCGCGCCGCAGGAGCGGCTGGCCCGCATGGTCGACCTCAATGAGGAGCGCACCGCGCAGATCCTGCGCAAATGGGCGTCCCAGGAAGCCGCGGCCTGATGCGCCCGGTCTCGCTCTCCGACCTCCTGCCGGATTTCGGCGCGCATCTGGCGCGGCCGGCGCAGGGCGCGGGACAGCGTCCGCCCGAGAAGGCGGAGCCGCCTTTGGATGTCGACACCCTCGTCGCCGAAGCCGTGGCCCGGGCGGAGGCGGCGCTGGCCGCTCGCCTTGGGGCGGAACACGCCGGGGCGCTGGACGCGCAGCGGCAGGCCGATGCCGCCGCCGCGGCAGCCGCCATGGAAAGCCTGGGCAAGGACCTGGGCGCTTCCATTGCCGACGGCATCGCCGTCATGGAGGCGCGGCTCGCCGCTTCCGTCGAGGAGGCGGTGGCGCGCATGCTGGGCGGTGTGCTGGGCGACGACCTGCGCGGCCGTGCGCTGGACGCGCTCGCCCGCACGATAGGCAGCGCCCTGGGCGACGCCGAAGCCGTCCGCATCTGCGTCAGCGGTCCGCGATCCCTGTTCGAGCCGCTGCGGGCGGCCCTCGGCGCCGGCGCGGACCGCCTGCAATTCACCGAGGCGCCCGGCTTCGACCTTGCCGTGTCGATCGACGACGCGGTGTTCGAGACGCGCATGTCCGAATGGGCGGCCGCCCTTTCCGAGGTCCTGTCATGAGCATCGCCCAGGGAGCCGAGCCCCGGCACGAGATCATCATCGTGCGGCGCAACCATGACGACGACCACGACGGCCATCACAGCGGCGTATGGAAGATCGCCTTCGCCGATTTCATGACCGCGATGATGTGCTTCTTCCTCGTGATGTGGCTGATAAACGCCGCCGACGACCAGACCAAATCGGCCGTCGCCAGCTATTTCAACCCCGTCCAGCTCACCGACCGCAATTCCGGCCGCAAGGGCCTTTCCGACACCAGCGGCGGCTCCAGCATCGACGATCTTGCCTCGCAGGACACCGAGCAGGCGGTCACCCGCACCGGCCGGGACGGCAACGGCAATGCCGGCATGGCCCGCCAGAAGAACGACAAGACCAGCCCCTCGGCGGAAGCGAGCGGCGCCGACGAGCGCCTGTTCGCCGATCCCTACGCCGTGCTGGCCGAGATCGCCGCCGATACCGGCGTGATGCAGAACATCAGCCCGAAGGGCGAGGGCGGCGCGCAGAAGTCCGGTCCGGCCACCGGGGCTTCCGGCGGGGAATCCTATCGCGACCCCTTCGCACCCGATTTCTGGTCGCAGCAGATGGCCACGCCCCTTGCCGAAGCCAGCGCCGAGCGCGCCAAGCTGGAGGGCGAGCCGGCAAAGCCGGGCGAGAAGGCTGCGCAGGCGCCCGCCCTCGAACCCGCTCCGCTGGAGCCGCTCGCCGGGGCCGGCAAGACTGCCGACCCGGGCGCCGCCGACGCCCCGGCCCGCGACGGAACCCCGCAGTCAAAGGGCGCAAACGCGCCCAGCGCCGACACGCGGAAAACCGCCGCCACCATCCAGGCCGAGCTTGCCCGCGCCTTCAAGGGCGGCGACAAGGCCGGCAGCGGCGTCTCGGTCGAGGCGACGGACAAGGGCGTCGTCATCTCCATCACCGACCAGCTCGATTTCGGCATGTTCGAGATCGGCTCGGCCGTGCCGAGCCGCGAGCTGGTGCTGGCGATGGACAAGATCGGCCGCATCGTCGAGGCGCAGAAGGGCCGCATCGCCATCCAGGGCCATACCGACGCGCGGCCGTTCCGCAGCGCGACCTACGACAATTGGCGCCTGTCCACGGCCCGCGCGCATGCGGCCTACTACATGCTGGTGCGCAGCGGCGTGGACGAGCACCGCGTCGAGGAGGTCGCCGGCTTCGCCGACCGGCAGCCGAAGGACCCGGGCGACCCGCTCGCCGCCGTCAACCGCCGCATCGAGATCCTGCTGGAGACGGACTGATGGGGCGCGGCCGCCGCACCCGTGCCGCCCGGCCGGCCGCGCTTCTGGCCGCGCTTCTGGCCGGGTTCGCCGCCGGCAGCGCATGGGCCGCCCCGCAAGCGGAGCCGCTACAGCCCTATCAGCTCGTGCGCTCGCTGCAACTGGTGCAGGACCGGATCGCCGCCGGCGACCATGCCGCGCTGCCCATGCAGGCCAAGCTCCTGGAGCTTGCCGACGCCCGCTTCCGCGCCGCCGGCCGCGAAGACCTCGGAGAGCCGCGCAACCTGCGCGCCCTGCTGGTCTATGGCATGAGCGGCGGCAACCCGGCGACCATCGAGGCGGCGGCGGCCCGCGTCGAGCTGGATGCCGGCAACCGGTCCGTCGTCGACGGCATCGTCTCCTATCTGGGCGGCGATCCGACCGGCGCCATGGCGGCCCTGCGCGACGTGGACCCGATGACCCTGCCGGCCGACCTCGGCGCCTTCGTCGCGCTGGTCAAGGGCTCGCTGCTCGCCACCGACGAGCCCGCCGCCGCAATTGCCCTGTTCGACCGGGCGCGCCTTCTCAGCCCCGGCACGCTGGTCGAGGAGGCCGCTCTGCGCCGCTCCATCAGGATCGCGGCGGCAAGTGGCGAAGCCGACCGCTTCATCCTTGCCTCCACCCAATATGTCGGGCGGTTCCTGCACTCACCCTATGCCAGCCAGTTCGCCGACAGCTTCGTGTCGGGGGTCGTGGCCCTGCACGCGTCGATCAGCCTGACCAGGCTTGCCGAGATCACCGCGATGATGGATGCCGAACGCGAAAGGGTGATCTACCTGCGCATCGCGCGCCGCGCCGCCATAGACGGCCTCGCCGACCTTTCGGCCTTCGCTTCGGCCAAAGCCGGCAAGGCGGGCGGCGGCATGGACGACGACGACCCGCGCGCGCAGCTCTATGCCAGCCTGTCCACCCTCACCTCCGAAAACATCGCCTCCGTGCAGGACCGGCTGAAGAGCATCGACCGCAGCCGCCTTTCCGAGAACGACCGCTCGCTGCTCGACGCCGCCCGGACCATCACCCGCGAGGTCATCGCACCGCCGCCAGCGCCCACAGGCGCAAGCGGGAGCCGGCCGGAAAGCCCGCCCGTCGACGCCGCCTTGCCGCTGGTCGAAGGCGCAGTCACGGAACGGCCGGCGGCCGGGCCGGCCACGCCGCAGCCGGCCGGCGACGCGACGGACAACGCCATCGCCGACGCCCGCCGCAAGCTCGAAACCATCGACCAGATGCTGGGAGCCTCGCCCCGATGACAGCCATAGTCGGCCAGAACCTTCCCGATCCGGCCATGGCGGCCAGCCCGGCGCGACGCTCCGGCGCGGGCGATGCCGAGGACACGACGGCATTCGGCGACATGCTGGCAGGCCGGAAGCCGCACCCGGCACAGAAGCCCGAACGCGACGCCGCCCAGCGCGGCGAGGACACCGACCCGGCCGGGTTGCCAGCCGGCGACGACGGCGCCGGCACGGCCGATGCCGATGCCGCCCGGCTTCAGGGCCGCGCAGCCCGCCCCGATGGCGGCATTCCGCTACGGGACCGGTTCCCCCTGCTGACGGCGCTGCAGCATCTGGCGCCGTCCTCCGAAACGGAAAGCGACAAGGCGGCCGATGCCGAGGTGACAGACGAAGAAACTTCCCGGCCGGTCGACAAATCGGCCGATCCTTCCGTGCCGGCCAGGCGACCGGCCGGCAAGAAGCCCGCCACCACGGGCGGCGGGGCGAGCGCGGGCGGCGATGCGGCGCTTGCAGCCATGCCATCGACATCGCTTTCCGCGCCCGCGATGCCGGCGGGACCGGCCCGGCCCGACACGGCAACGGCCGAGGGGGTCCAGGCGGAAAAACCGGCCGTCCGGGAAGAACTGCGGTCCACGGGCTCGATCCCGGCCACGGCGACACAGGTCGAATCCGCCGGGGCGACGGCACTGGCCGCACCCCTGCCCCTGCGCGACCGGACCGAAGCTCGTGACATCCGGCGCCCGGCCACCGCCACGCATCGAGCCGCTCTTTCCGACAGCGCTGCCGCACCGCAAGCCAGGATCGCGACGGCACCGCTGCCCCCGAATGCCGCCGCCGACCGTGGCTCCGTCTTTCCGGCCTTCGATGCGGGCCGGCAGCAGGGGCGGGTCTCCTTGCAGGCACAGACGCCTTCGCCGGACAGCGGCGCAGCGGCCGGGCAGGCGGTGGCGGCGGCCGATGCCGGCGATGACGCCGCGACCGGCAGCGCCCGCGCGCTTCCCCTCGCCCGCACCGGCGCCCTGCAGCGCGCCAATGTCGTTGCCGAACAGAGCTTTCCCGCGCCCGCCGCCTACGCGATCAGCCGCACGGCTTCCGAACTCGTAGGCGCGCTGGCCGCCGATCCCGGCTGGCGCCAGGCGGCGGCCGCGCCGGTGCCGCTCGCGCAGCCGGCTCCCGCCGTCGCCGTTCCGGCCCATGCCCTGAAGATAGAATTGCACCCGGCCGAGCTCGGCGTCGTCACCGCCTCCCTGCGCATGGCGGGAGAGCAGCTGTCGATCGAAATCCGGCCGCAGACCGGCGAGGCCTATCGCAGGCTGTCGGCGGATTCGGAGGCCATCGTCAGATCGCTGCGCGGCCTCGGCTTCGACATCGACAGGGTTACCGTCCTGCAACCAGCGCTGGCGGCGACCCCGTCCGCGCGGGTGGACGGGACGGGACAGCCGGCCATGGAAGCGGGCCGCGACCAGCCGTCCTTCCAGCCCGGCGGCAGCGGCGGCGGCGCGGACAAGGGCGGACGGCAATGGGGAGGCGACAGCCATGACCACGGGCAGGACAGCGGCCGCGCCGCGCCGAACCCTGGGCCGAACCCTGGCGAGCGCGCTGGCGGCAGCCTGTTTATATAGCCTGGCCGCAAGCGCCGCCGCGGCGGCCGCCAACCCGTGCGAGACGGAGATTTTGAAGGCGGCGGATCGCTACGGCGTTCCCGCCGGAATCCTCTATGCGGTCGGCCTGACCGAGACGGGCAAGAAGGGCAGCCTTCAGCCCAACGCCTTGAACATAGAAGGAAAACCCCTCTTTCCGGGAAGCCGGGCGCAGGCCGTCGCGGCATTCGAGAACGCACGCCGCGAGGGCAGGACGCTGATCGACCTCGGCTGCATGCAGATCAACCATCGCTATCACGGCGCGCATTTCCGCAGCGTCTCCGACATGCTGGACCCGCGGCGCAATGTGGATTACGCGGCCCGCTTCCTGGCCAGCCTGCATGCCCGCCACCAGACATGGTCCATGGCGGTCGCCCGCTATCATGCCGGCCCCGACAACGACCCCGCCCAGAAGGTCTATGTCTGCCGCGTCATCGCCAACATGGTAGCGGTGGGCTTCGGCAGATGGACCGCCAACGCCCGTACCTTCTGCAACCCATAAGCGCAGCCGCCGGCGGCAGCAGCCGGGCGCATGCGCGCGGCACAAGCATGCGTCTCCCGCATGATCGGGCCCCGACTCCCAAGAAAACAGCTACAAGAATTGACGGTTGTTAACGATTCCCGCCAGCGGATACGCCTTTCCCCACGGGGCAGATACATTGATTCGGAGGGCGGGCCGATGATCGTGATCGTGGACGAGCGCGAGCTTGTAACCGAGGGGTTCAATTCACTTTTCGACAGGGAAGGCGTTGCGAGCGCGGGCTTTGCCCCGCCCGCCTTCGACGAATGGGTATCGAGCGCGGCGGAAGAGGATCTGAAGTCGATCCGCGCCTTCCTCATCGGCGACTGCCGCGAAGGCTCGGTGTCGCCGCGCCACCTCCGCGACCGCACCGGCGCTCCGGTGATCGCGCTCAGCGAGCAGCATTCGCTGGAAAACACCCTGCGCCTGTTCGAATCGGGCGTGGACGACGTCGTCCGCAAGCCTGTCCACATCCGCGAGATCCTGGCGCGGATCACGGCCATCCGCCGCCGCGCGCATGAGGAGGCCTCCTTCACCGAGGTCGGCGCCATGCGCATCTTCATGGACGGGCGCGACCCCGAGATCAACGGCGAGCCGCTGCCGCTGCCGCGCCGGGAGCGCCGCATCCTCGAATTCCTGGCCGGCAATCGCGGCCGGCGCGTCACCAAGACCCAGGTCTTCAACGCCATCTACGGAATCTTCGACGAAGAGGTCGAGGAAAACGTCGTCGAAAGCCACATCAGCAAGCTGCGCAAGAAGCTGCGCGAGCGCCTCGGCCACGACCCGATCGATTCCAAGCGCTTCCTCGGCTACCGGCTGGTCGCCTGATGCGCGGGAAAGAGGCCGGCGCCAGCCTCGCGCAAGACATGTCCGCTACTCTTGCCTCAGGGCTGAGCAACGAGGAGAGGTCCCGATGAGCTTGTACGGCATGATGCGAACCGGCGTTTCCGGCATGAACGCGCAGGCCAACCGCCTGTCCACCGTGGCCGACAACATCGCCAATGCCGACACCACCGGCTACAAACGCTCGTCGGTCGAGTTCTCCACCCTGCTCATGCCGACGACGGGCGGCGCCTACAATTCCGGCGGGGTCAACACCACCGTGCGCTCGGCCGTGACGGCACAGGGGGTCCTCCAGTACACGACCTCGGTATCCGACCTCGCCATCAACGGCGACGGCTTCTTCATCGTGCAGGACGCCAGCGGCACGCCGGTCCTCACCCGCGCCGGCGCGTTCGTTCCCGACGCGCAGGGGCGGCTGGTCAACGCGGCCGGCTACCAGCTCATGGGATACAGCTACGCCAACGGCGTGCCCGCGGCGACGGCCAACGGCTTCGAGGGGCTGGTGCCGATCACCATCACCGACCAGGGCATGACCGCCACGCCGAGCACCCAGGGCTACTACCTGGGCAACCTGCCGGCCGGCGCGGAGGCGGTCACGGCCAACCTGCCATCCGCCAACGGCACCACCGCCGAATACACCAACAAGTCCTCGCTGGTCGCCTACGACAATCTCGGCAACAAGGTGTTGCTCGACGTCTACTTCACCAAGACCGCCGACAACACCTGGGAAGTGGCCGTCTTCGACCAGTCCGAGGCGGCGCCCGGAACCTCCTTCCCCTACACGACCGGCCCGCTGGGCACGAGCACTCTCAACTTCGACCCCGCGAACGGCAAGATCACCGGCACGGCGGAAGTCTCCCTGACGGTTCCCGGCGGCCAGCCCTTCACGCTGGACCTTGCCAACCTGACCCAGCTCGGCGCCGGCTTCACCGTCAGCGATGCCAGGGTGGACGGCAACGCACCCACCAGCATCGACAAGGTGCAGATCGGCAAGGACGGCACGGTCTACGCGCTCTATGCCGACGGCTCCGCCGCTGCGCTCTACAAGGTCGCGCTGGCCAACGTGCCGAGCCCGGACCGGCTCACCGCGCTGCCGGGCAACGTCTATGCGCCCAACACCGAATCCGGCGCCGTGCACATAGGCTTTGCCAACGAGGGCAGCTTCGGCAGCGTCGTCTCCGGCGCGCTGGAGAGCTCCAACGTCGACATCGCCGAGGAGCTCACCAACATGATCGCCGCCCAGCGCAGCTATACCGCCAATTCCAAGGTGTTCCAGACCGGCTCCGAACTGATGGACGTGCTGGTCAACCTGAAGAGATAAGCCGCGGCCGGCCCGTGACGGACCGGCCCGAACATACCGCATCCGGAAATCCGCATGTCGCTGACCACCGCACTCAACATCGCCCAGTCCTCGCTGCTGGCCACGTCGCGGCAGACCAGCATCGTCTCCCGCAACATCGCGGGTGCGAACGATCCGGACTACGCGCGCCGCATTGCGATGGTGGCCAGCATGGTGCCCGGCGCCCAGGTGGTGCAGATCCAGCGCGCCGCCAACGAGCAGCTCTTCCGCCAGAACCTCGCCGCGCTCTCGGCCTGGAGCGGCCAGAGCACGCTCTCCGGCGGCATGGACAGGCTGGAGCTGGCCGTCAACGGCACCGACAACGCCTCCTCCGCCTCCACCGCGATCGGCGCGCTGCAGCAGGCGCTGCAGATCTATGCCACCACGCCCTCCAACCGCAACCTGGGCGACAACGTGATCGAGGCCGCCCAGCAGGTGGTGCGCTCGCTGAACGAGGGCACGACCGCGCTCCAGGAGTTCCGCACCCAGGCCGATGGCGAGATCGCCACCGCCGTGGGCGAGCTCAACGCGCTGCTCGCCCGGTTCCAGGATGCCAACCGCGCCGTCATCTCCGGCACCCAGGCGGGCAGCGATGTCTCCGACGCGCTCGACCAGCGCGACGCCATCCTGAAGAAGATCGCCGAATACGTTCCGGTCTCCACCTTCACCCGCGGCGACAACGACATGGTCATCACCACGGGCGACGGCACGATGCTGTTCGAGACGGTGCCGCGTTCCGTCAGCTTCACCCCCTCCTCCGGTTACATGGCGGGCGTGGCCGGCAACACGATCTACATCGACAACGTGCCGCTGTCCGCCGGGCCGGCCAACAGCGCCGAGGCCACTGGCAAGCTCGCCGGCATGCTCCAGCTCCGCGACGGCGTCGCCGTCACCATGCAGGCGCAGCTGGACGAGATCGCCCGCGGGCTGATCACCGCCTTCGCCGAAGGCGATCCGCCCAGCGCCGCCGGCCTGTTCACCTGGTCCGGCGCCCCGGCGATACCGGCGGCCGGCCCGCCCGCGACCGTGCTCGACGGCCTTGCCGGGCAGATCCGGGTCAACCAGGCCGCGATCGACAATCCGGTCCTGCTGCGCGACGGTGGTATCAACGGCGCCGCCTATGTGGTCAATACCGCCGGCGCCTCCTATGCCGGGTTGCTGATCGCCTATGGCGACCGGCTGAACGCGCCCATGAGCTTTGCGCCCTCGGCCGGCATCGAGGTCAATTCGAGCGTCACCACCTATTCGGCCAACGCCATCGGCTGGTTCGAAGGCGTGCGCCAGCGCGCGGCCACCGCCGCCGAAACCAAGGAGGCGCTCGCCACCCGCACCGCCGAGGCGCTGTCCAACGAGACGGGCGTGAACGTCGATACCGAACTGTCGCTGCTGCTCGACCTGGAGCACACCTATCAGGCTTCCGCCAGGATATTGAGCAGCGTGAACCAGATGCTGGATTCGCTCCTGGAGGCGGTGCGCTAGACCATGAAAGCCGTGTCCGTCTCCACCTCCGCCATTTCCAACGCCCTGCGCTACTCGCAGACACGCATGCAGGTGGACCTGGTCAAGGCCCAGAAGGAGATGGACACGAGCAGGGTCGCGGATCTCGGCCTCGCGCTCGGCGCGCGCACGACCCAGTCGGTCAACTTCAACCGCGATGTCGACCGGCTCAACGCCATCGTCGATTCCAACGCGCTGGTGGCGGCGCGGCTTTCCTCCACCCAGGCGGCCCTCGACAATCTCGCCGACACCACGCAGAGCCTGATCACCAGCCTGACGGCCGCCAATTTCGGCCCGCAGGCGGCCAGCGCCGTGCACGACAGCGGCGTCGCCACGCTGGAATCGATGGTCTCCATCCTCAACACCAGCATGAACGGCGAATATCTGTTCGCGGGCATCAACACGGACATGAAGCCGATGCACGGCTTCGACACCGGCTCCGCCGCCAAGACGGCCTTCGACAACGCTTTCGCCGGCTATTTCGGCTTCTCGCAGGACGATCCCGCCGCGGCCGGCATCACCGCCGCGCAGATGCAGTCCTTCCTTTCCGACAGCAGCCTGACCGACCAGTTCTTCGGGAGCGGCTGGGCGAACTGGTCGAGCGCCACCGACGAGACCATCACCAGCCGCATCGCGCTCAACGAGACCACGCAGAGCTCGGTCGGGGCCAATGTCGAGGCGATGCGCCAGCTCGCCATGGCCGCGTCCATCGTCGCCGCCTTCCTCGACAGCAATCTCGGCGAAGAAGCCAAGCAGGCCGTCGCGAGCCAGGCCATTTCGCTTGCCGATCGGGCCTTGTCCGGCCTCACCGACCTGCGGGCCCAGACCGGCATCGTCCAGAAGCGCGTTTCCGACGCCAGCGACCGCATGAAGATGCAGGTCGACGTGTTCAAACGGCACATTCTCGACCTGGAAGGAGTGGACCCCTACGAGGCGGCCAATCGCGTCAACGACCTCGTGACCCACATACAGACGTCCTACGCGCTGACCGCGCGCATCCAGCAGCTCAGCCTGCTCAACTTCCTGACCTGAACCGCGGAACGGACCTGCGATGTATCAATTCTCCTATGCCGACATCCAGATGGACTCGGTCGCCGACGCGAAGGACCGGGAACGCCAGCTCCTGACGCGCTCCATCGACATGCTCACGGCCGCGGCCACGGCCGGGACCCGTTCGGCCGAGGCGGTCGAGGCGCTGCATTTCACCAACCGGCTGTGGACCACCCTGCTCGACGACCTGGGGTCGAGCGAGAACGGACTGCCGAAGGAGCTGCGCGCCAATCTCATCTCCATCGGCATGTGGCTGCTGCGCGAGGCCGAGGAAATCCGCCAGGGCCGCACCGAGAGCTTCGAAGGGCTGATCGAGGTCTCCCAGATCATCCGGGACGGCATTCGATGAAGAACACGCTCAGGCTCTCCCTGAAGCCGAACGAGAAGGTCTACATCAACGGCGCGGTCATCCGCGTGGACCGCAAGGTCAGCATCGAGTTGCTCAACGACGTGCAGTTCCTGCTCGAAGGCCACGTGCTTCAGCCCGAGGACGCCTCCACGCCGCTGCGGCAGCTCTATTTCATCCTTCAGGTGATGCTCATGAACCCGCAGGGCGCCGACGAGGCGCGCGACATGTTCCGCCGCTCGCTGCCGCTGATGCTGGCCAGCTTCGAGGACGAGCGCATCCGCACCGGACTGAAGCAGGTGGATCGCATGGTCGGCGAGGACCATGTCTACGAGGCGCTGAAGGCGATACGTTCGCTGTATCCGCTCGAACGGATCGCACTCGAAGGGAAGGATCGTCACGAACAAGGCGCCGCGCGCCCGGCCGCCGTGGGAGCGAACTGACATGAACATCGACATGACCACCTCCATACCCGCCGGCGCCAACCAGGCGAGCGCCAAGTCCAAGGCCACGGTCGACTACCAGTCGTTCCTGAAGCTCCTCATCGCCCAGATGAAGAACCAGGACCCGACCGACCCGATGGATTCGACGCAATATGTGGCGCAGCTCGCCACCTTCTCGCAGGTCGAGCAGGCCGTGCAGACCAACGCCAAGCTGGACCGCATCCTGCAATCCTCGGCGCTGTCGCAGGCCGATACGCTGATCGGCCGCTCCATCACCTCCGCCGACGGCAGCGTGACCGGCACCGTGAAGGAAGTGCGCCTTGCCAGCGACGGCCTGATCGCCGTGCTGGGCGACGGCACGGAGGTTCCCGTGGCGCCCGGCGTGACCATGCGCTCCGCCGAGAGCTAGAAACCGCGCCCGTGAACGAGGCGGACGCCCTCGACATCGTGCAATATGCGGTGTGGACCGTGCTGTCGGCGTCCGCACCGGTCGTGCTTGTCGCCATGGCGGTCGGCATCGGCATCGCGCTGGTCCAGGCCCTGACCCAGGTGCAGGAGATCACGCTCACCTTCGTGCCCAAGATCGTCGCCATCATGCTGGTGCTGGCGCTGACCGGGCCCTTCATGGGCGGCCAGATCTCCTCCTTCACCAACGTCATCTTCGAGCGCATCGA
>DAOKZN010000038.1:0-12346 GCA_035325625.1 Mesorhizobium sp.
CATGCACCAGCTTTTCGAGCAGCGCGGTGGAATAGTGCTCGCTGGTGTAGATGACGGGACTGCCGGGGGTGTTCCAGCGGCCGGGCGCCAGCGTCGAACCGGTGGCGTCGAAGATGGGATAAGCGCCGGCGGGATCGCCGATGCGGAAGCAGGTCAGCGTGCGGTCGAGGATCTGCGCCGTCACGCGGCCGAGCCGTATTTCAGCCCGCCCAGAATGTCGAGCACCAGCGCAGCGCCGATCTCGCTCTGGATGACGACGTCGACGGGGCGACGGTCCTCCAGCATGGGATGCGGGCGGAACAGGAAGTCGCGCGCCTCGTCCTCGTCCTGCCACACGTCCAGCGCCAGGCTCCACACGCGCGCCACGCGCGCCAGCCGGCTGCCCTCGTCGGCGGAAAGGCGGTGCGCGCCCTTCTTGCGCCGCTCATAGGTGGCCTTGGGCACCAGCCGGTACTTGAACTGGGTGTCGCCCGGCGCAAGCAGCCGCGCCACGCGCTCCAGCGCGCCCAGCGGCAGGCCGTGCTCGATGCGCGACATCAGCCCGAAGGGCGAGCGCGCCTCCGCCTCGCGGGGCGGCAGGCCGAGCACGTCGGCGACATTTCCGATGGCGAGCATGGGTTTCACGTTCCGTTCCAGATGAGACCGTATGTAGCATCACATGAGGCTGGAAACAAGATGCCGCCCGCCCCCGCCGCTCAGCTTGTGAGCCTGCCTGCCCATGCCCTGTAGGACGCCTATGCCCATATGTCCCGGCTCGCCGGTCGGCTGGCGTCCATCGGCATCAGGCCCTATTCGTTGATCTCCGGCTCGACGAGTTTCGCCAGGTTCTTCAGCGATTCCTGCCAGCCGAGATAGCAGGCCTCGACCGGGATGACGTCCGGGATGCCCGCCTGCACGATGTCCAGCTCGGTGCCGACCGACACCTTCTTCAGCGTCACCGTCACCCGCATCTCGCCGGGCAGGCCGGGATCGTCGAACTTGTCCGTATAGAGCAGGCGTTCGCCCGGGACGAGCTCGACATACTCGCCGCCGAAGGCGTGGCTCCTGCCCGTCGTGAAGTTGCGGAACGACATCCTGAACGTGCCGCCCGCCTTGGGCTCCAGATGATGAACCGTGCAGGCAAAGCCGTTGGGCGGCAGCCATTTCGCAAGCGCATCCGCCTCCACGAACGCGCGATAGACCTTTTCCGGGCTGGTTGCCAGAACGCGGTGCAGACGTACGATACCGGGCATGTCGCATATCCTTCTGTTTGCCGATCCACGCTCCCAGGACGCACGGAGCCTCGCCAGTCCGACACGAATTCCCGGATTTTTTTTTGAGGCCGCCCGGCATCCCGCGCTCGCCACCTCCCCTACCCCGCCTTCGTCCTCTCGCCCCGCCCGGCGGCGCGCAGCAGGCTCATCAGCAGCGGCCCCACGGAAAACTGCCCGGCCCGCGCCTTGTCGGTCAGGCTGCGCAGATAGCCGCCCGGACTCTGGATGTGCTCCGCCCGCTGCAGGATCGCCGCCACCGAAATGGCCGCGTTCACCGCGCCCATGGCCTCGCGGGCCTGCTCCCAGGCATCGGGGCTGACGCCGAGCGCCGAGCGCACCAGATTGGCCGCGGCGATCAGCTCCGTCCAGTTCGAGACGCCGTCGCGGGCATAATCGGCAATGTCCGGGCAGGCCCGCAGCACCAGCCCGAGCGGATAGGTGGGCGGCGTGCTCTTGGTTTCCAGGTCCGGCGCGGCGGTCGTGCCCTGCTCTTTTTCAGAGCGAGGTTCAAGTTCAATAGAGTCGGGTTTTGAATTCTGTATATGGCGCTCGGTTTGGGACTCACTGGCGCTCGGATTCTGCAGTTTCAGATGCATTTCCAGGCGCTTGCGCAGATCCGCAGCAAGCACGCGCAGACGCGCCTCCACAGCTACCAGCTCGGCCCGGCCGGCGCTGCGCGGCAGGCCCGCCACGATAGCCCGGTAATTCTCCTGCGCCGCCATCCAGTCGCCGGGAAGACCTTCCTCCAGAGCGAAGACGATCATCTTGCAGACGTCGCGGCGCAGCAGCGTCAGCCGCTCGCGCAGCAACTGCACGGCGCGGCATTCCTGCCGGATCTCCTCCGCCAGCCGCTCGAACTCGGCCGCCCGCGCCAGCAGCGGGGAAAGGTCGAAGCCGAAGGCCGCCTCGATCTCGCCGCCCTCGCCCCGGCGGGCATAGCGCTTGCCGTTGGGGCTGTCGCGGCGCACCACCAGGCCGCATTCGACCAGCACGGCCAGATGCCGGCGCAGCGTGGCCGGCGCCATGCCGTGCGCGCGCAGCGCCAGCTGCGCGTTGGAGGGAAACACCACCAGCGGCCGCTCGGCCGACAGCTCCGCCTGCGGGTGGAAGGACAGCAGCGCCCCCAGCACGGCAAGCGCCCGGTCGCTCGCGCCCAGGCGCGTCTTGGCCTCGCACACGGCGCGGAAGATGCGCCACTTGTCGGCGCTGGCCGCCGGCGGCACGGCACGGGCAGCCATCTGGCCCGCAATCATGGCAACAGACAGCCCTCGCCGCCCGAAGGGCGTCGTCGAAACATGCTCGATCATCACTTTCGCCTTATTCCAAGGCAAGCAAAGCCGGGCCGGAACGCGTCCAGTGCTTGACATTGCGGGCCGGAAGTGATTCTCTCGCAATTGCTACATTGGTGAGGGCTTCCGGAATGGAGACGTTTCGGGGGCCTTCTTTTTTCTTGCCGGTTTCCTTTCTCTCGGTCCTTCCCGCAGCCCGGGTCCGCTAGGGCCAGATGCCGCATTGCCATTCCACCCCGGTTTCGCCGGGTGTGGATAGATTTTCTCGCCTCAGCCGGACGACTTGCCCTTCGACGCGAAGCTTTCCAGCAGCCTGGGCAGCTCGGCCTGCAGATATTCGGCGAAGCCGTCGCCCATTTCGTCCACGAACTCCACGCGCGCCCTGCCCCGCACCGCCTCGACGCGGGCCAGCATGCGCCCTGCCCCGTCGCGCACCTCCAGCGGCGACGCGGCCGCGGACGTCTTGCGGCTCAGCCGGGCAAAGACGAGGTTGAAGCGCTCGTCCGAGCCCGCGGTGGCGCGGAAGCGCGCCCCGGCGATCTCTTCCCGGACCCTGGCCAGCGCCTCCCCATCCTTCAGCAGCTCGGCCAGCGCCATCCAGCGCGGCCGGCCGATCCTGGGCGCCGGGCCGATGGCGTCGGCGATATGGCGCGGCACCGCCTCGGCCACCTGCAGGTAGCGCGTCATCTCCGCCTTGTGCAGCGACAGCGCGTCCTGCACCACGGCGCGCTCGAAGCCGCGCACGATCAGCGCATGCGCGAAAAGCGCGCGCTCGATGAAGGACAGGTCCCGTCGCTCGGTGTTTTCCTTGCCCTGCGCCAGCACCAGCTCCGTGTCGGACAGCGCGCGCACGATCGCCTTGACCGGGCGGCCGAGGCGGCCGGCGGCGCGGATGCGGCGGTGGCCATAGGCGGTCTGGTAGCGGCCCGGGGTTTCGGGATGCGGGCGCACCAGCACCGGCACCTGCTGGCCGCTGGTCTCGAACGAGCGGACCAGCTCGGCGAAGCTTTCGTCGGCATCGTCGTCGCGGCCGAGCCGGTCGCTAACGAAGGAGGTGTCGATCAGGCCGGGGTCGAGATCGACCACCCGCTCGCCCGCCGTCAGGCTTTCCTTCAGCCGGCGCGCCTCCTCGAGCTCGCGCGACAGGCCGCCGAGCGACAGGCCCATGGCCTTGACCGCGCCGGAGGCGCTGCGGCCGCGCGCGGCGGCCTCGGCCGCGGCAGGCGCGGGCGCAGATGCGGCGGGAGCCGGCGGCGGCGTCTCGGCGGCCGCACCGCCGGGCGCGGGCACGGCCGGCTCGATGGTGCCGAACAGCGCCTTCAACTGGGATTTGCGGTTTTGTCCTGCTGCCACGGAAGCCTCCCTCACGCCTGCCTGTTCCAGGCTTTCAGGATGAGCCCCTCGATCTCGCTGTTGACAGCTGTCAACGATTCCATGGCGCGGTCGTAGGTGGCGCGGCTGAAGCTCTCGCGCGTCACCTCGTAGAGCGTCTGCTTGGTCAGCCCGGCATCTGAGAAGGCCGTGGACTTGACCAGCGGCGCCGTCAGCACCCGCTCGCCGAACAGCGAGCGCAGGAAGCCGACGATCTGCGTCTGCGGCCCGTCATTGGGTTCGTAGCGGGTGACGAGATAGCGCATGAAGTCGAAATTCAGCGTGCCGCCGGCATGGCGCACCACCGACAGAAGGTCGGCGGTCATGAACAGGAACTGGCTCATCGAGGCGACGTCCAGCATCTGCGGGTGGATGGTGACCAGGACGGAGGTGGCCGCGCACAGCGCCGACAGCGTGAGGAAGCCGAGCTGCGGCGGGCAGTCCATCACCACCACGTCGTAGCGGTCGGCCACGGTGGCCAGCGCGGCCTGCACCCGCGCGAAGAACAGCCCCTGCGCGCCCGCCTCGCCATGGCGGGCCGCCAGCATCTGCGGCGTGGTGTGCTCGAACTCCTGCAATTCGAGATTGCCGGGCACGAGGTCGAGCCCGTCGAAATAGGTGGGGCGGATGACCTCGGCCAGGGGCCTGCCCTCGTCGTCGTAGCGGATGGCGGCATAGAGCGTGTCGTTGCCGTCGAGATCCAGCTCCGGCTGGTAGCCGAACAGCGCCGACAGCGACGCCTGCGGGTCGAGGTCGATGGCCAGCACCCGGTAGCCCGCCAGCGCCAGATGCTGGGCCAGGTGCACGCTGGTGGTGGTCTTGCCCGAGCCGCCCTTGAAATTGGTGACGGCGATGACCTGCAGATGCTCGCCGCGCGCCGCGTCGCGGCGCGGCAGATAGTGCCGGGCCTTGGCCGGGTTCTGCTCGGCCAGATGCCGGCGCAGGCCGTTGATGTCCTCCAGCGAGTAATAGCGGCGGCCGCCGGCGCCGGTGTCCGGCTGCGGCCCCTCGCCGGCGATGGAAAGCTGGCGCAGATAGCCGTCGGACACGCCGATCAGCCGCGCGGCCTCGCCGCTGGAGAAGCGGCGCAGCACCTTGCGCGAGGCCGGCGCGTAAAGGCGGTCGCGCATGGCCTGGAGCTGCGCCGACAGAAGCTCGGCATCTCGCGCGATGGCGCGGTCGGTGGCGGGTCCTGTCTCCTGCCCCTCCATCGCCTCCGGCTCCCACGCCTGCTTTTCCGCCACCGCTCCCACCATAGCTCCTTCCGCCGGCGCGCCCGCGGCCCGCCGTGCCTGCATCATGCGCCGATTCGCCGCGATTGCCGAATCTGGCCTACGCCCCGCCTGTTCATAACGGCGCCGGCCGGAGATAACGGCCACGCGATCCAGTTACGCCCATGACGATCGTGTACGAAAACTTCCGTCAGGATCGGCGAGCGGCCGAGTCGCGTCAAGCAATTTATGGTTAACGGAAATTAACCATTTTCGCATTGTTCCGCTGCCGGAACCAAGCCCGCGCTGCGGCCGGTCCCGCCATATATATCAGCCGGTACCCGCTTGCATATCAGCGTGGCTCTCCGCCTTCGGTTGACAGCTGTCAACGGCCGCGCGCCGCCGCGATCCATCATCGCCATGAATCGGTTCCGCCGGACCGATTCAAAACATGCGTTGGACCCGGCAGCGGGGCGGGGGCAGATTCGCGCCCATGACCCATCTGCACCGCATCGACCCCGCCCGCAACATGGCGCGCTTCTATCGCCTGTCGCTGCAACCGACCCTGTTTGGCGGCCTTTCGGTGGTACGTTCGTGGGGCCGCATCGGCACGCGCGGACGCATCCGCATCGACCTCCATCCAACGGAGGAGCAGGCTCTTGCGGCGCTGGTCCAACTCGAAGCGGCAAAGCGGCGGCGCGGCTATGCCCCGGCTCCGGACTGAACCCGGACCGCGACCCACCGGCCGCTCGCCGGTACTATCGCCCCTCTACGAAATTGCCCTATGATGGCGAACACATGACGAGAGCACGGGCAAGGGCAGGGAGGCGCCGGAAGTGCGGCAGACAACAGCAGGGCCTTTCCCGTCCGCGAGCGACCCGCAGCCGGGCACCGCAGGAGGCTCCACCAGCCACCCCGTCCTGCAATGGCTGGATTTCGAGGAGGCATTGCGCCGCGAGAGGGCCATGCTCGAGGCGGCCGGCAGCGGCGGCTTCGGCTGGCTGCTGTGGCAGACCGAAGGCTGCATCGTCGTACCGCGCAGCCACGCCACGAACGCCCGCTTTACCGATGCCGCCGCGGCGTCCGCCCAGCGTGGCTATCCGGTGCAGGTGCGCGACACCGGCGGCAGCGCGGTGGTGCAGGGGCCGGGGGTGCTGAACCTGTCGCTCGCCTTCATGGCGGCGGCCGGCGTGCGCGACCGCATCGGCGCCACCTACAGGGCGCTGTGCGCCCCGCTGATCGATACGCTGCGCAGGCGCGGCGTGGAGGCCGCAAATGCCGCCGTTCCCGGCACCATGTGCGACGGCGCCTACAATGTCGTGGTCGCCGGGCGCAAGCTGGCCGGTACCGCGCAGCGCTGGCGCAGCCCCGGCCGCGCCAGGCCGGGCGAGCACGCCGTGCTGGCGCATCTGGCGCTGTTCCTCGACGTGGACCATGCCGCCGCCGCCGCGGCGATCAACGCCTTCTATGCCGGGCTGGGCATGGAAAGCGGGGTCGAGCCGCAGCGCCACATCAACTGGGTGGACATTCCGATGCCCGCCGCCGGGGCGGCCGTGGCCGGCCTTGTCGAGGACATTTCCCGCGCCTGCCGCGCCTTCGATCCGGCTGCGGCCCTCCAGCGCGGCGACCTGCGGCCGGATGCACCGGCGCCCGCAGACGGCACCGAATGACCCGGAACTGAGGGGAGGGGGGAGGGGGAAGAAAAGGAGCGGGCACGCTCGCCGCCCGCTCCCTTAGAGCATGTTGCAGCCAAGTGGAATCACCTGGCGTCGCAGACATGCGGCAAAATCAGTTGGATAGATCATGATGCCGTCCGAAAACCGCTTCACGCTTTTCGGCATCATGGCCTAAGCGCCGGCTATCTGGTGTGGTGCACCTGCTGGAGGCCGTAGACCGGCGTCGGGATGCCTTCCATGCGCGCCTTGAGCTGCAGCGACAGATATTGCGAATAGTGGCGCGACTGGTGCAGGTTGCCGCCGTGGAACCACAGCGCCTCCTGCTGGGTGGGCTTCCACATGTTGCGCTGCTCGCCTTCCCACGGGCCCGGGTCCTTCGGCGTGCCGGAGCCCAGGCCCCACACCTTGCCCACCCTGTCGGCCGTCTCCTGGTCGATCAGGTCGGCCACCCAGCCGTTCATGGAGCCGTAGCCGGTGGCGTAGACGATCAGGTCGGCCGGGATCTCCGTGCCGTTGTCCAGCCTGACGCCGGTCTCGGTGATCTCCTCCACCTGGCCGCCGGCCAGCTTGATCTTGCCGTCGATGACGAGCTGCGAGGCGCCGATGTCGATATAGTAGCCGGAGCCGCGGCGCAGATATTTCATGAACAGGCCGGAATCGTCGGTGCCGAAGTCGAGCCGGAAGCCCGCCTTCTCCAGGTCGGCATAGAACTTGGCGTCGATCTGGCGGATCTTGTCGTAAACCGGCTTCTGGAACTCGTGCATGATGGCATAGGGCAGGGAGGCGAAGATCAGGTCGGCCTTGGCCGTGGTCATGCCGCCCTGCACCGCGCGCTCGGAATAGAGGTCGCCCAGCCCCACCTCCATCAGCGAGTCCGACTTCACGATATGGGTGGTCGAGCGCTGCACCATGGTGACGTCCGCCCCGGCCTCGTAGAGCGCGGCGCAGATGTCGTGGGCGGAATTGTTGGAGCCGATGACGACCGCCTTCTTGCCCTTGTAGGCATCGGGACCGGGATGCCGCGAGGAATGGTGCTGGTCGCCCTTGAAGCGCTCCCTGCCCTTGAAGTCGGGGATGTTGGGCTTGCCCGACATGCCGGTGGCGAAGACGAGGTGCTTGGGCCGCAGCGTGATCTGCCTGCCGTCGCGCTCGACCACCACCTCCCATTCCTTCCTGTCCTCGTTCCAGCGGGCCGACTTCGCCTCGGTGGAGGACCAGTAGTTCAGCTCCATCACCTTGGCGTACATCTCCAGCCAGTCGCCGATCTTGTCCTTGGGCGAGAAGACGGGCCAGTTCTTGGGGAAGTCGATATAGGGCAGGTGGTCGTACCAGACCGGATCGTGCAGGCACAGCGACTTGTAGCGCTTGCGCCAGGAATCGCCGGCGCGCGCGTTCTTCTCCACGATGATGGTGGGCACGCCGAGCTGGCGCAGCCGGGCGCCCAGCGCAATGCCGCCCTGGCCGCCGCCGATGACGACGACATAGGGCTGCTTCTCGTAGCCGAGCGTGCGGAGTTCCTCCTCGCGCTCCTCGATCCAGTTCCTGACGCCGACATTCTGGCCGTGCTTGGCGCCGAGCGGCCGGGTGAAGCCGGCCTTCTCCTCATGGCCCTTCAATTCGACCATGGTGGTCAGCAGCGTCCAGATGCGGCCGTCCTTGACCCGGATCAGGCCGAAGCCGCGCGCCACCCCGGTCTCGAAGGAGATCCAGCTCTCCATCAGTCCGTCGGCCTCGGTGGCTTCCTCGCCCTCGGCGACGCGCCAGTTTGCCGGCTTAACATCTGCGAGCCGCGCGGAAAGCATGTCGCGCACCTGGTCGCGGCCTTCCATGGTCTTGATGTTCCAGGTGAAGGTGACGAGGTCGCGCCAGTAGCACTGGTCGGCGAACATTTCGACCGCCTCGTCGATGCGCCCGGCCGCAAGCGCGGCGCCGAACCTGTCCAGAAGGCCCTGCATTTTGGCTGTGGGGGTTTTGTCGAGCATGTCTCTCTCCCTTTGCTTTTTACGGCATCTGCCTTGCCCTCGGCCGCTGCCCTGCACTGGAAAGGGGCGGCTCCTCCAGCCGGCTCCCGGTTCCAGCGAACTTGGAAGCAAGGGCCGTGCCAATTGGCGGTCGTTGCCCGGAACGCCGGGTTTCCGCCGTGCCGGCGCGCTTGTGCGCCCGGCAGGTGCCGCACATGCGACAGGTGCGCCCGCAACACCTGTTGCACCTGCCGCGGTCAGCCCCGCCGGAGCCGCCGGTGGATGGTGGAGCGGTTGACGCCGAGCTTGCGCGCCAGCGCCGAGACGTTGTTGCCGCAGGCGGCGAGCTGGCCACGCAGCGCGGCGGCGGCCTCGTCGGGTTCCTGCCCCTGCTGCAACGGCTCGGGCAGGCAGACGAGGTCGATCAGCCCGCCCTCGCTCAGCGCCGCGGCCACCTTCAGCGCATTGGTCAGCTCGCGCAGGTTGCCGGGCCAGCGATGCGCGCGCAGCGCCGTCAGCGCGGCCGGATGCAGCCGGTAGGTCGCGCCGTCCTCGCGCCCGATGCGCAGCAGCACATGGTCCACCAGCGCGTCGAAGTCGCGCCGCTCGCGCAGGGGAGGCAGGGTCAGCGTCGCCGCGTTGAGGCGATAGAACAGGTCCTCGCGGAAGCGGCCTTCCCGCATCAGCCCTTCCAGGTCGCGGTGCGAGGCCGAGACCAGCCGCAGCCGCACCGGGCGCGGCTTGAGCGCGCCCACCGGCACCACCTCGTGCTCGGAAAGCACGCGCAGCAGCCGGCTTTGCAGCGAAAGCGGCATGTCGCCGATCTCGTCGAGGAACAGCGTGCCGCCGGCGGCCGCCTCGATCAGCCCGGCCTTGCCGCGCGGCGAGGCGCCGGTGAAGGCGCCGGGCGCATAGCCGAACAACTCGGATTCGATGAGATGCTCGGGAATGGCGGCGCAATTGACCGCCACGAACGGGCCGCCCTCGGGGCGGCTGGCATGGATGGCGCGCGCCAGATATTCCTTGCCGGTGCCGGTCTCGCCATGGATGAGGATGGGGATGTCGCGGCCGGCGAACCGGGCCGCGCGCGCCTGCAGCGCCTCCATCTGCGGATCGCCGAAGCTCAGCTCGCGCAGCGCGCCGGGCAGCCTGGCGCGCTGCACGGGCTGGCCGCGCGCGCTGACCGCGGGCGCGATGGAACTGGCGAAGAAGGCCAGCCCCGCATGCGTGCGCAGCACGCGCTCGCCGTCCGGCCGGCCGCGGCCGAAGCGCGGCAGGTCGTCCATGTCGATGTCGAAGAAGCGGTCGATCTTCTGGCCGATCAGGTCGCGCGCCGAAAAGGCGGTCAGCCGCATGGCGCGCGCCAGCGCGTCGAAGCCGCCATGGGTCATGCCGGTGACGCGGCCGGCGCCGTCCAGCGCGATCGCCGCGTCGGGGTCGACGTCGAGGAAGTCTGGCGAGCGCGACAGGCGCAGCACCCATTCGTGGCGCGTGCGCGCCATCAGGTTGGCGTGCTCGATGCGCCGCGCCGTGGCCGCCACCAGATGCAGCGCCAGCCGCTGGCTGGCCTTGGCCGTGGGCGAGCGAAGCTGCGAGATGTCGAGCACGGCGGTGAGGTCGCCCAGCGTGTCGAAGATGGGCGCCGCCGTGCAGGTCAGCCCGATATGGCTGGTGTCGAAATGGTCGTCCTGGTGGATGATGACCGGCTCGCCCGAAACGATGCAGGCGCCGACCGCGCAGGTGCCGGCCCGTTGCTCCGACCATTCCGAGCCCAGATAGAGCCCGGCCTTGCGCAACTGGTTGTCGAAGGTGGGATCGCCCATGAAATCGACGGTGACGCCGCGCGCGTCGGACAGGAGCAGCACGTAGTTCTGCCCCGCCACCTGGTTGAACAGCGCCTCCAGGCCGGAGCGGCCGATGCGGATCAGCTCCTCGGCCTGCTCGCGGTGCTCCTTCAGCGTGCCCTCCGGCACGATATAGGCTTCCTGGGCGCTGGCCGGGTCGAGCCGGTAGTCGTTGAGGCAGCGCAGCCACGACCGGACCACGGGCGCATCGCGCGCGCTCGCACCGCCCAGCGCGACGCGCTCGATCTCCCTGATGTGCGACAGCGCCGAGGCCATCGACCTTCCTCCCGGCGGGCATGCTGGCACAGGAGGACGCCGGCTACAATAGCGCCCCTTGGGAGCGGCCCCCAAGGGGCAGCCCACTAGGAGCAGCGGCGGGCCTTGCCGAAACGGGCCGGATCGGCGAAACCGGGAGCAAAGCGAGGGAGGCCAGCCATGACCGCCGGTGAAGGCGCCAGCAAATGGGACATCGCGGCGGTGCGCGCCGCCTTTCCGGCGCTCGCGCTGGCCGACGAGGGCATGCCGCGCGTCTATCTCGACGCGCCGGGCGGCTCGCAGGTGCCGGCGCGCGTGGTGGAGCGCATGGGCGAGGTGATGGTGAGGAGCTGCGCCAATGACGGCGGCGCCTTCCGCACCTCGCGCGACACCGACCGCATCGTGGCCGAGGCGCATGCCGCGGCCGCCGCCTTCCTCGGCGCGGCGGGGCCGGACGAGATCGTCTTCGGCCTCAACAGCACCTCGCTGATCTTCCATTTCTCGCGCATGCTCTCGCGCGACTGGCGGCCGGGCGACGAAATCGTGCTCACCCGCATGGACCATGACGGCAATGTCGGCCCCTGGCTGGCCGCGGCGGCCGAGCGCGGCGTCACCGTGCGCTGGCTGGACTTCGACCCCGACACCTTCGAATACCGCTACGAGCAGCTCGACGAGCTGGTCAATCCGCGCACCCGGCTGGTGGCCTGCAACCATGCCAGCAACATCTTCGGCACGGTCAACGACGTCGCCCGCATCGTGGCGGCAGGCAGGGCGGCCGGCGCCGTCACCATGGTGGACGCGGTGCAGTCGGCGCCGCACCTGCCGCTGGACGTGGCGGCGATCGGCTGCGACCTCATGGCCTGCTCGGCCTACAAGTTCTTCGGCCCGCATGCGGGGCTGCTCTATGTGCGGGCGGTGCTGCGCGACCGCCTCACCCCGCTCAAGGTGCGGCCGTCCTCATGGGACATGCCCTGGCGGCTGGCGCCCGGCACGCCCTCCTTCGAGGCGCAGGCCGGGACGCAGGCGGCGATCGAACACATCGCCTGGCTCGGCGAGCGCTTCGGCGGCGCGGCCGCGGATGCGCCACTGCGCCGGCGCGTGGTGGCCGGGCTGGAGGCGGCGACCGCCTATGAGACGACACTGATGGACCGCTTCCTGGCCGGCATCGCCGCCATTCCCGGCCTCGCGCTCTACGGCATCGGCAGCCGCAACAGGCTGAACGCGCGCGTGCCGACCTTCTCCTTCCGGCTGGCGAACCGCTCGCCGCAGGAGATCGCGGCGGCGCTGGCGGACGGGAACATCTTCGGCTGGGCCGGCGACTTCTACGCCCACGAGGCGTCCGGCCGGCTCTGCCTGCGCGAGCGCGGCGGCGTCGCCCGGCTCGGCCTGTCGCACTACACCAGCTCCGAGGAGGTGGACCTCGCCGTCGAGGCCGTCGCGCGCCTCGGCGCCTGAGGGCAGGGCAGGGGCCTCCACCGGCCCGGCG
>DAOKZN010000039.1:0-12307 GCA_035325625.1 Mesorhizobium sp.
CGGAAAACAGCACCGCGGCGAGCGCCACGCGCATGCGCCAGCCGCCGGAGAAGGACGAGGCCGGCCGCTTCTGCGCCTCCTCGTCGAAGCCCAGGCCGGCCAGGATGGTGGCCGCGCGCGCCTCGGCGGAGTGCGCGTCGATGTCGGCCAGCCGGATGTGGATTTCGGCGATGCGGTGCGGGTCCGTCGCCGTCTTCTCCTCTTCCAGCAGCGCCGCGCGCTCCTTGTCGGCCTTGAGCACGATCTCGATCAGCGGCTCCTCGGTGCCCGGCGCCTCCTGCGCCACCTGGCCGATGCGGGTGCTCCTCGGCAGCGAGATGGAGCCCGTCTCGGCCGACAGGTCCCCGGTGATGGCGCGGAACAGCGTCGTCTTGCCGGTGCCGTTGCGGCCGACGAGGCCCGCCTTGGTGCCCGCGGGCAGGGTCAGCGAGGCGTTGTCGAGCAGCAGGCGTCCGGCGATACGCAGCGAAAGGTCGTTGATGATCAGCATGGCGGCGCGTTTTGGCCTGCCCGCGCGGCGATGGCAAGGGGCGTCGACGCTTCGCCTGCCGTCACGCGAAGGCCCTGCCCTCCTCCGTGCGCTGGAAATGGATCAGGTCGAGCCCCACGGAGGCGCGGCCCAGCACGGTCAGGATCATGTGCGCCTGGCCGCGATGATGGGTCTGGTGGTTGAAGAAATGGGCGAGCGCCGGCGACAGCCGCTGGGAAATGGTGCGCATGTCGGTGACGGTGAGGTAGGTGAAGCGGCCGGAAACATCCTTGTCGGTCAGGTTCTCGATCCAGTCGACGATGCGCTTGTCCTCCGCCTCGCGGGCGACCCGCAGGGCCGGCAGGCTCCTGTGGATGATGGCATTCAATTCCGCCAGCGCGTCGCCCTCGCCGGTGAAGCGCTTCATCCAGATGCGGTCGGCAACCAGAATATGGTTGAGCGTGCCCATCATGGAGCCGAAGAAGGCGCCGACGTCGCGGCTGAACTCCTCGTCCAGCAGGTCCGAGGCGGCATCGTAGATGCGCCCGTTTGCCCACCGGTTGTAGGCCGCAAACATCATGAAATGACGCTTCATCCGCACTCTCCCGCCGCACTCATCGCCATGCTCTAACGTCCGGAGCCGCCGACGCCAAGCCTTTCCGTCCGGTGCTTCCGCAGGCCGATCCTCTTGGCAATATGCCGGGCGGCCTGTATAGAGCCCGCCACACGGCAATCCCCATACCATTCCTACCAGAAGGACGACCCATGGCGCTCGAACGCACCTTTTCCATGATCAAGCCGGACGCGACCCGCCGCAACCTGACCGGCGCCATCACCAAGATGCTTGAAGACGCCGGCCTGCGCGTCGTGGCTTCCCGCCGCGTGTGGATGAGCCGCCGCGAAGCCGAGGGCTTCTACGCGGTCCACAAGGAACGCCCCTTCTTCGGCGAGCTGGTCGAGTTCATGTCGTCCGGCCCGACCGTCGTGCAGGTGCTGGAAGGCGAGAACGCCATCGCCAAGAACCGCGAGGTGATGGGCGCGACGAACCCGGCGCAGGCCGCCGAAGGCACCATCCGCAAGGTGCACGCCCTGTCGATCGGCGAAAATTCGGTGCACGGCTCCGACGCGCCCGAGACCGCCGCACAGGAGATCAAATACTGGTTCTCGGACACCGAGATCGTCGGCTGAGGCAGCTGATCATATTCCAGCGGCAAGCTGCTGGAAACATTCGGAAAGCCGGGGTTTTCGCCCCGGCTTTTTCATTGCCTCACCTGTCCCTGGCAAAGCGCGCCAGGTCGCGCCCCCTGGCATCTACGAGGTGCAGCTTGCCCCGCTCGACCCGGAAGGAGGCGGCCTTGCGCAGCGCCTGGAACAGCTTGCGCTCCTGGTCCATCAGCGCCGGCGCGCAGGCCATCATGGTGGCGCCGATGCCGGTGAAGGAGATGCGGGTGCCCTCGACCTTGGCCGAGGCGAAATAGCGATTGCAGGCGCCCAGCCCGCTGGCATGGCCGTTCCTTTCGATGCGCAGCGTCGAGCGGGCGGTGTCGACCACGCCGCGCCCGCCGATGTCCTCGGCCAGCCATTCCGTGCCGAAGATGCGCGGCGCCGGCCCGGCCGGCTGCGAGGCCCGCGTCAGCACCAGCGTGGCACGCTCGGTCCGCAGCGGGTCGACCTCGTAGCGGGTGTCGGTGACGAACCAGAGGTTGCCGCCCACGCTGATGCGCGCCTGAAGCGCATAGGTCGCATTGGGCCGGATAGCGGCGCGGTCGAATTTCAGCCGGAAGCGGATCGGCACCTGGCCGGCCGAGCTGATCTTCTGCTCCGCCACGACCGCCGCCGGCGCGTCCGCGCGTGACACGTCGGCAAGCTGGACGACCAGCACCGCATCCGGCGGAAGCGCGATGCGCTCGCGGTAGGTGACCTCGCCTTTCAGCGTGCGTTGCGCGGCCAGCGCGAAGTCGGGCGTGGCCAGCATGCCCATGACCAGCGGCATGAAGCCGAAGATGAAGAGTTCGGTGATCCTGTCCAGCATTTTGCGCCCTCCTGCGAGAGTAGAAATGGCCGCAGGATTGCGGACAAACCGTGGCCGCACGAAGGATTATTCGGGACGATTCCTTAAGCGGAATTAACGTTCGGCGGAATCAGCGATCCCAGCGGGCGGCGGCGCGGTCGTCGGCTTCCTTCGCCTCCACCCAGCCGCCCTCCGAACCGTCGGCGCGGTGTTCCTTCTTCCAGAAGGGCGCGCGCGACTTCAGGTAGTCCATCAGGAAATTGGCGGCCTCGAACGCCGCCTGCCTGTGGCTGGAGGCGGCCACCACCAGCACGATGTTCTGGCCGGGCTCTATCCTGCCGTGGCGGTGGATGGCGGTGAGCCCCTGGAGCGGCCAGCGCGCCATGGCCTCGGAGGCGATGCGCGCAATCTCGGCCTCGGCCATGCCGGGATAATGCTCCAGTTCCAGCGCCGCGAGCCTGCCCGCCTCGTCGCGGCACAGGCCGGTGAAGGTGACCACGGCGCCGATGTCGGTGCGGCCGGCCGTCAGCGCGGCGATCTCGGCGGCAACGTCGAAGTCGCCGGCCTGGATGCGCACCACGGGAACGGGCGCCGCGGCCATGGCCTCAGCCTCCGGTCATGGGCGGGAACAGCGCGACCTCTTTCGCCCCTTCGAGACGCTCGCCGTGCCCGACATGCTCATGGTCGATGGCGACGCGGATCACTTCCGGATATTGCAGCGCCTGCTCGTAGCCCTCGCCGCGCGCCTTCAGCCAGTGCAGCAGGTCGACGACGGTGGCTATGTCCGCCGGAAGCTCGACATCCTCCTGCGGCTTGCCGATGCGCTCCCTGACCCAGGCGAAATAGATCAGCCTCATGGCCTACTCGTCCACGATGTGCTTCAGGCCGGCGCGAAAATAGTCGTAGCCGGTATAAAGCGTCACGATCGCCGCGATCCACAGCAGCGTCAGCCCCACCTGCGTGGTCAGCGGGAAGATCTTGTCGCCGGCCGGCCCCGCAAGCAGGAAGGCTATGGCAATCATCTGGATCGTCGTCTTCCATTTTGCAAGCTGGGTGACGGGCACCGATACCTTGAGCGCGGCCAGATATTCGCGCAGGCCCGACACGAGGATCTCGCGGCACAGGATGATGATAGCCGCCCACAGCGACCAGCCGGCAATGCCGCCGCGGTGGTCGGTATCGGCCGCCAGCAGCAGCAGGCAGGTCGCCACCAGCAGCTTGTCGGCGATGGGGTCAAGCATCCTGCCGATATTGGAGGTCTGCTGCCAGGCACGCGCCAGATAGCCGTCGAAATAGTCGGTGATGCTGGCCAGCAGGAAGATGGCCAGCGCCGACCAGCGCGCGAAGTCGCTGGATTTCAGATGGCCTTCGAGGAAAAAGCACAGCACCACCAGCGGCACCGCGACAATGCGGGCGTAGGTGAGGATATTGGGCAGGTTGAATGCGCGTTTCGCCATGGCTCGCCGACTCGGGATTTGACATATCTCAAATCAGAAGCGGACAGGGGGGGCAACAGAAGAAAATCGAATGGCCAGAGGCGGGCCGGTCCGCAGCCGTCATTTCTCGTGAAAATGGTCGTAGACCAGCCTCGCCACCGATTCCGAGATGCCGTCCACGGTCATCAGATCCTCCACCGCCGCGCGGCTGACCGCCTTGGCGGTGCCGAAATGCAGCAGTAGCGCCCGTTTGCGTGCCGGCCCGATGCCGGCGATCTCGTCGAGCGGGCTTTTCACCATTTCCTTCCTGCGGCGGGCGCGGTGCGAGCCGATGGCGAAGCGGTGCGCCTCGTCGCGCAGCCGCTGGACGAAATAGAGCACCGGGTCGCGCACCGGAAGGGTGAAGGACTCCCTGCCCCGCACGAAGAATCGCTCGCGGCCGGCATCGCGGTCCTGCCCCTTGGCCACGCCGATCGCGGTCACCCGGTCCTCGATGCCGAGCTCGACCAGGATCTTGCGCACGGCGGTCATCTGCCCCTGCCCGCCGTCGATCAGCACCGCATCGGGCCAGGCCGGGAAATCATTCGACATTTCGATGTCGGCGGGCCCGTCCGCGCTGTCTTTGTCTTCCCCGTTGCCGTGCTCCTTCAGCAGGCGTGAGAAGCGCCGCTGCATCACCTCGCGCATCATGCCGAAATCGTCGCCGGGCGTGATGTCGGTGGAGCGGATGTTGAACTTGCGGTACTGGTTCTTCACGAAGCCTTCCGGCCCGGCCACGATCATGGCGCCGACCGCGTTGGTGCCCATGATGTGGGAATTGTCGTAGACCTCGATGCGCTCGGGCGCCTTCTCCAGCCCGAACGCCTCGGCGAAGCCCGCCAGCAGCCGCGCCTGCGTGGAGGTCTCGGCCAGCCTGCGGCCCAGCGCCTCGCGCGCGTTCTGCAGCGCGTGGTCGGTGAGGTCCTTCTTCTCGCCGCGCTGCGGCACGGAGATCGCCACCCTGCGGCCGGCCCGGGTGGATAGCGCCTCGCCCAGCAGTTCCTGCTCCTCGACCGCATGGGACAAAAGGATGGCGCGCGGCACCGGCTTGTCGTCGTAGAACTGTGCAAGGAAGGAGCCCAGCACCTCGGCCGCCTCCAGCGCCGGGTCAGCCTTGGGGAAATAGGCGCGGTTGCCCCAGTTCTGGCCGGTGCGGAAGAAGAAGACCTGGATGCAGACCTGGCCGCCCTCCTGATGGATGGCGAAGACGTCCGCCTCCTCCAGCGACTGCGGGTTGATGCCCTGGTGGCTCTGCACATGGCTGAGCGCCGCCAGCCTGTCGCGCAGGATGGCCGCACGCTCGAAGTCGAGCGCCTCCGCAGCCTGCTGCATGGCCGCCGAGATCTCGGTCTTCACCTTCTGGCTGCGGCCGGAGAGGAAATCCTTCGCCTCCTGCACCAGCGCGGCATAGTCCTGCGGCGAAATCTCGCCGGTGCAGGGCGCCGAGCAGCGCTTGATCTGGAACAGCAGGCAGGGGCGCGAGCGGTTTTCGTAGAAGGAATCGGTGCAGCTTCGCAGCAGGAAGGCGCGCTGCAGGGCGTTGATGGTGCGGTCCACCGCCTGGGCCGAGGCGAACGGGCCGAAATAGTCGCCCTTGCGCGAGCGCGCGCCGCGATGCTTGTAGATGCCGGGGGACGGATGGTCGGCCGTCAGCAGGATATAGGGAAACGACTTGTCGTCGCGCAGAAGCACGTTGAAGCGCGGGCGCAGGCGCTTGATGAGGTTGGCCTCGAGCAGCAGCGCCTCGATCTCGGTGCGCGTGACGACGAATTCCATCGTCGCCGTCTCGCGCACCATGCGGCCGATGCGGTTGGTGTGGAAGCGCCCCTGCGCATATTGGGTGACGCGCTTCTTCAGGCTGCGCGCCTTGCCGACATAGAGCACGTCGCCCGCCGCGTTCATCATGCGGTAGACGCCCGGCCGGTTCGGCAGGCGCTTGACCAGCGCCTGGATGACCTCGGCCCCTGCCTTGTGGCCTTCCCCCTCCTCCGCTGGCGCGGTCCAGTCGAGCGCGGTGAAGGCGACATCGGGACCCGAGGGCGCGGCAGCCTCCTCCGCCCCCTCGTCGAGGTCGACATCGGGCAGGTCGTCGCCTGCGGCCGGGCCGCGCGTCCTGCGTCTGGAATCCGTGGGGTTCATTCCGCCATGCCTGTCACATCGGGCGTCTGCCACGCAAGATGCTGGCCGCCGTCGAGCGCGATCATCTGGCCGGTCACCGACCTCGCCTGCCACAGATAGCGGATGGTGGCGCCGAATTCCGTCAGTTGCGGCCCGCGCTCCAGCAACAGCCCCTCCACCTGCGCCCTGAAGTCGGCGTCGTCCTGGCGCAGGTTCTTCAGGGTCGGCCCCGGTCCGATGGCGTTGACGCGGATGCGCGGCGCCAGCGCCTGCGCCATGGTCTGCGTGGCCGCCCACAGCGCCGATTTCGAAAGGGAATAGGAAAAATAGCGCGGCGTGGGCCGCCACACGCGCTGGTCCACTATGTTGACGATCAATCCCTCGGCCCCGGCGGGCAGCGCCTTGGCGAACGCCCGCGCCAGCACGGCCGGCGCCTTGACGTGAAGGGCGAAGTGACGGTCCCAGACGGCATCCTCGAAGTCCAGCACCGAATCGTCCTCGAACATGGAAGCGTTGTTGACCAGCAGCGAGACCGGCCCCAGCGCCGCTTGCGCGGCCGCCACCAGCCCGCCGGCGGCAGTCATGTCGGTAAGGTCGGCCGTGACCACGGCAGCGCGTCCGCCCGCCCCGGCGATGCGCGCGGCCAGCTCGTCGGCCGCGCCGCCGGAGGCGTTGGCGTGGATGGCCACCGCAAAGCCATGGGCCGCGAGATCCTCGACGATCGCCCTGCCGATCCGCTTCGCCCCTCCCGTCACCAGTGCCGTGCCGGCAGTTTGAATCATTGCCTGTCCCCTCCCGGCGGCACCGGCCCGAAGGGGTGTACAGGGCGCGCGATAAGACCAATTTGAATCATGCTGGAGTAAACAACCGTTCTTTCCTGCGGCCAGATTGTGGCCAAACGGCCTTTTCGACCGTTTCTTTCGGTTCCGGCCGGTCGGCCGCACTGCGAATATAGGCTCCGCAATCCCTTGTACCAAGCCGGCTTCGAAGCCTCTCGCGGCATCCTCCCGACACATCTGTTGCATATGCGCAACGCCAAGCTTCCGCCGTATTCCAGACGAGGAAAGACCCAAATTCAGGTTCGCTTCAGCCGCATTTCCTCACCAAATTCCGGAACCGATGAACGGCGAACCCGTTTTCTCCCAGGTGGGGTCCGGTCGTTCACGATGAGCAAGCCAGTTTCTGTGGCTCAAGGAGTAGAACTATGCACGCCAATCTCAAATTCGCTCGGCCGGCCGCAGCCGTTCTCGGGCTCGCCGTACTGATCGGCACCATCCCCGCCTATGCCGCAGACGTGGTTCAGGAAGAGCCGCCGGCACCCGCTCCGATCGCCGAGCTGCCCGTCGCTTCGTGGGCCGGCCCCTATGCCGGTATCAACCTCGGCTACGGCTTCGCCGGCCGCACCAAGGTCCGCGACTTCGACACCAGCATCCACACGGACGGCTTCGTCGGCAACGTCTTTGCCGGCTACAACTGGCAGTCGGACAACTTCGTCTACGGCGTCGAAGGCGACCTCGGCTACAACGGCGTCAAGGGCTCGGCCAACGACTTCACCTCCAAGTCGGGCTTCGACGGTTCGCTGCGCGCCCGCCTCGGCTACTCGATCAGCCCCGACATCCTGCTCTACGGCACCGTCGGCGGCGCCGGCCAGAGCCTGAAGGTGACGGACAACCTGACCGGCGACAGCGACCGCAACGCCATGTGGGGCTGGACCGCCGGCGCCGGCACCGACATCAAGTTCACGGACAATGTGTTCGGCCGCGTCGAGTATCGCTACACCGACTACGGCAGCAAGGACTTCGACAATGTCGGCCGCGTGAAGTCGAGCGACAACCGCGTCACCTTCGGCGTCGGCATGAAGTTCTGATCGCAGCGATACGCCAACATGAAAAAGCCGGGCCTCGCGCCCGGCTTTTTGCGTCCTGAGGCTCCTTGGCCCGCGCTTGCCTACGAAGGCAGGCAGGCCTTCAGTTCCGGGAACTTCTCGTCGAAGCGCGCCGCCCAGCGCACCAGCCGGCTGCGGCCCTTCTCCCATTTTCCGGCAAAGCGCAGGGCCAGATAGCCGAGCGTGGCGCGCAGCGCGATCTGGCCGGCGGTGATCTTCTTCGGCAGCTTCGGCGGGTTGGCGTTGAGATGGTCGAGCGCGCGGGTGATCTTTTCCCACTGCCTGTCCAGCCAGACCTGCGACACCTTGTCCTCGGTCCGGTAGCGCCTCTCATAGACGACCAGAAGCGCGCTGTCGCAGATGCCGTCGGCCAGCGCCTCAAGTACCTCGGCCTCGGCGCGCTTGTCGGGATTGCGCGGGAACAGCGCATTCTTCGAAACCCGGTTGAGATGCTGGGTAATGGCGCGGCTGTCGAAGATCGAGCCTCCCTCGTCCAGCACCAGCGCGGGAATCTTGCCCAGCGGATTGGCGGCCAGCAACTCGGCCGGAGGCTCGTCGGTCTTGACCGGCACCGGCTCCAGCGCAAGGCCGGCATAGGCGGCAGCCATGCGCACCTTGGCGCTGTAGGGAGAGGCGGAAGAATATAGCAGTTTGGGCATGATCGATTCCTGTTCGATGGCTCCGGCCTGTTTACCGCGCGGATGTGGGAAGGCAACGGCCGGCAACGGCAGTCCTATCCGCCGCGCACCGGCGGCATGACCGTCCTGGACAGGCGGCAGGATTGGCGGTCGACCTGCGGACAGGGGCGGAAGCCGAGTTCGCGCGTCATGCATATGCGCACCTCGCGCAGGTAGCGCCTGTCGCAGGTGACGGCGACGGCGTCGGGCCGGAGGCCGGGGTTGGCGCGCAGGAAGGCGTCCTCCACCTCCTGCGGCGCGACCATGCGGTATCCGTCCAGCCGCCGGTACTGGTCGGGTATCGCCACCTTCTCGCGCGCCGCGCGCAGCACGCGGAAATAGTCCGTCTGCCTCAGCCCCGTGCAGGTGCCGTGCTCCTGCCATTCGTGCCGGATCAGGCCCGGCGAAGGCATGATGTCGAGCAGCGACTGCAAAAGGGCCGACGGCACCCTGGTGCGCCCTGCCGCGCAATCGCGGGGGTAGCCGCGCTCGAACTGCGGCCACAGGCCGTGCACCACGAAGGCATAGGGGCGCCCGGCGCTGCATTGCTGGCGGTTGGCGTCGGCGCCTTCGGCCTCGCAATAGCTCGGCGACCACGACAGCGACAGCACGTAAAAGTCGAACGCATCGGCCCCCGGCGAGGTGCCGGCCCGGTCCCGTCCGGCCGCCGGCGCGGAAACGGTGCCGAAAGAAAGCGCCGCGCCGGCAATGGCCGCGACGAGCGCAAAAGCCGGCAGATATTTGCGGCCCGGCAGCTTCACCACCGGCTTCCCGTCAGCGCAGGATGCGGCAGCGGCCGTTATAAACCATCCAGCGGTCGAAGCCCGCCACGCAGAACTCGACATTGTCCCCGATCGAAGCGTAGCCCTGGCCTTCCTCGATCAGGTACCAGATGCTGCGGTCATGGCCGTTTGAGAGCGCCACCGTGGCGCGGCAGTAGCGCCTGCCGATGGGCCACTCGTCGCTGGCCGGCTGATAGCGGCTTTCCCGGATGCCGCGGAAATCGACGATGTCGACCTGGGGCAGGTTCGGAACATGGCGGACCTGGTGGCGGAAGCGGTGGGTGATCTTGTTCAGCACCCAGGATTCCGCGCAAACGCCGGAATCCCCCCAATAGGTGCCGGACAGGTCGGCCGCCTGCACCGCCGGCACGGATAGCGAAAGGTTGAGGCCCGTCAGGGCGGCGAGAAAGAACTTGGCGAAGCGAGTCATGTCGGCCTCTTTTGTCCAGGCGCGCACTGTGGGGATTCGCGGTGCCCCGGTCAAGCAGCCGGCCCCGCGTCGGAAGCCCGAAATCGAAGGCGGGCGGCCCGGTCCGCCCGTGCCGGCGTTCAGTCGGTGAGGATGAAGGTGACCTTCATGTTGACGCGGTAGGCGACGATCCTGCCGTTCTCGACCACCACCTTCTGATCCTGGACCCAGGCGCCCTCGACATTCTTCAGCGTCTTGGAGGCGCGGTCGATGCCCTTCTGGATGGCATCCTCGAAGCTGGTCGGCGAAGACGAGGTGATCTCTGTGACGCGGGCGACTGACATGGCCTGCTCCTGTCGAAAGGTTCTTTTGCAGGCCCAGCGTACATTCCCCGCCGGGTTGCCACAAGCGCCGGAACTCAGGCCTTCGCGATGCGGTCGAAGGCCATCAGCCGTTCCAGCAGCGCCGGCATGTCCTTCAGCGGAACCATGTTGGGGCCGTCGGAGGGCGCATTGTCCGGGTCCTGATGCGTCTCGATGAACACGCCGGCCACGCCCACGGCGACCGCCGCGCGCGCCAGCGTCTCCACGAAACGCCGCTCGCCACCGGAGGAGCCGCCCTGCCCGCCGGGCTGCTGCACCGAATGGGTGGCGTCGAAGATCACCGGCGCGCCGATTTCGGCCATCACCGGCAGCGCGCGCATGTCCGACACCAGCGTGTTGTAGCCGAAGGAAGCGCCGCGCTCCGTCACCAGCACGTCGGGATTGCCGGAATCCGTCACCTTGGCCACCACGTTCTTCATGTCCCACGGCGCCAGGAACTGGCCCTTCTTGACGTTGACCACCTTGCCGGTGCGCGCGGCGGCGACAAGCAGGTCGGTCTGGCGCGAAAGGAAGGCCGGGATCTGCAATATGTCGACATGCGGCGCCACGACGGCGCATTGCTCCTCGGTATGCACATCGGTCAGCATCGGCAGGCCGAATTCGCGGCGCAGGTCGTCGAACACGGGCAGCGCCGCCTCCAGCCCGGCGCCGCGCCTGCCGGACAGCGAGGTGCGGTTGGCCTTGTCGAAGCTCGTCTTGTAGACCAGCCCGATGCCGAGCTTGTCTGCAATCTCCTTGAGGCTGCCTGCCATGTCGAAGGCGTGCTGGCGCGTCTCCAGTTGGCATGGACCGGCGATGAGCGACAGGGGCGCCCGGTTGTCGAAGACGACGTTGCCGGCCGTGACGGACGCGTTGGGCTTGCTCATGCTTTTTCCTCGTAGACGAAGGGCGCGCCCTGCCCCGGCGCTGCGGGAGCGATCAGGCTTTCGCCGCGCAGATGGTGTTCCACGCCGTTTCGTGCAAGCAGCCCGGCCACGGCCTGCAGCGCCGCAACGCGAAAAACGACGGCCGCGAAGCGCAGGGCCGAGGGCGGGCCAGCCGCGATGCCGAAGCGCGCTTCGAAGTCGGCAGGCTCCAGAACCGTCAGGCGCGCATTCGGCAGGACCAGCCCGTCCATGGTAGCCGCCCCGCTTGGCAGGCCGGCGGCGGTGGCCAGCAGCGCAAGCTGCACAGCAGGGTCGCCCGCGACGGCGACGACCTCGGCAATCGCCGTCGCGCCGTTTCCATGGGCCTGCAGGGCGGCGCGATCGACCTTCGGGGCGTTGACGCGCTGGCAGGCGAAGACGAAGGCATCGGGCGTGTCGCGGTCGGAGGCGAAGGCCAGCCGGAACGACGCGACATCGCTTCTGCCCGCCGCGTCGACGAACGGGCGCGAGAAATCGAGCCGGTCGCCGGCGGAAATACCCGCCTGGACATAGCGCTCATGGTCGGCGTCGGCGTCGTCCGTGCCGAAGACGACGGCGGAAAAGCCCTCCTCGCCCAGGCGCTGCCGATATAAGCGGTCCCGCGCCACGAACACGTTGCCGGCGCGCTCGGCAGCATCCGCGGCCGCCGCATCGCCCAGCGCGAGCGGCTCCATGAAGGTGTCGTCGGCAAGATAGACGCAGCGGTTTTCGGTGCCGAACGGATGCACGCCTTTGGGAGCGACGGTGAACCCCAGCGCGGACAGGCGCGCGCGTGCCGTGTCGAGGCGGGCGGTGGGCAACACCAGATGGTCGAGAGGATGCGGAGCGGTCATGATGTCGGTTTGCCCCAATCGACCCTCGGGTTCAAGGCCGGCAGGATGCGCCCGCCCCCGTCCTAGACCAGCCGGCTCTGCGCGATCGCCGCCTCGATGAAGGAGGCGAACAGCGGGTGCGGGTCCAGCGGCCGGCTCTTCAGTTCGGGATGGTATTGCACGCCGATGAACCAGGGATGGTCGGGATATTCGATCGTTTCCGGCAGCACGCCGTCGGGCGACATGCCGGCAAACACCAGCCCGCATGCCTCCAGCCGCTCGCGGTAGTCGATGTTGACCTCGTAGCGATGGCGGTGGCGCTCGGAAATCTCCGTGGTGCCGTAGATGTCCGCGATCTTGGAACCGGGCGCCAGCCGCGCC
>DAOKZN010000040.1:0-10133 GCA_035325625.1 Mesorhizobium sp.
CTCGTGCAGAGAGCTTCGAAAGGCGCAGTTATGTCAGATCGGATCCGTCTCAATGATGGTGCAAGCATCCCCCAACTCGGCCTCGGGGTCTGGCAGGTCGATCCGGACATCACCGCACGTGTCGTCTCCGACGGCATCCAGGCGGGCTACCGTTTGATCGATACGGCAGAGGGCTACAACAACGAGGCAGGCGTCGGGCAGGCAATTCGCGAGGCCCGCGTTCCACGCACCGACCTTTTCATCACCTCGAAGCTGCGCAACAGCGCCCACGAGAGGGACAAAGCCCTCAATGCCTTCGACGAGACGATGAAGAATCTCGGGATCGAACAGATCGATCTTTTCCTGATCCATTGGCCCATTCCGAGCCGGGATAAGTATGTGGAGGCATGGAAAACGCTCATCGAATTGCGAGACGCGGGCCGGATCAGGTCAATCGGCGTGTCCAATTTCAACCAGGATCATCTGGAGCGGATCATCGGCGAAACCGGTGTCGTTCCTGTCGTCAACCAGATCGAATTGCATCCTCGTTTCCAGCAACGCGACAAGCGCGAGTTCCATGCCCAACACGACATCAAGATCGAAAGCTGGAGCCCGCTGGGAAGCGGGCGATTGCTTCAGGACCCCAAGCTGGGGCAACTGGCGACCAAACACGGCAAAAGCGTCGCCCAGGTCATCATCCGCTGGCACCTTCAGCAAGGCTTGATCGTCATTCCGAAGTCGATCCACAAGGAACGCATCGCAGCGAATCTCGACGTCTTCGACTTCGAATTGGACGAGGAAGATATGAGGGCGGTCGCCGCCATGGACGACCGAAACGGTCGTACCGGAGCTGATCCTGCGACGGCACAATTCTTGTTCTAGAAGGCTGCCGATCGCCGGCGCCCCGATGGCAAGCACGCGATTTGGTCAAATGGACGACATCTGCGCCTTCTCTTTGCGCCAGCGCAAAGAGGCTCCCCTCCCGACCGGATAAGGGTTCATGCTGTTGCCCTCAAATCATACCCTCTTCCTGAGTTGCACACTCAGAGCCTCGCCCCGCTTCGGCGGGGCTTTTCTTTGGCGTAAGGGCGATTGCCTGCAAATCCGGCCGCCAAGCCGCGGCGCTCCGGCTGAACGCCAGATGAACGCGCCATTCAGGCATCAGCAAGCTTCTGAATCGTAGCATCAAAGCGTCGGGATGGGGCATCCTGGCAACCCCGCCGTCGAGGGTGCGCAATCGCCCTCCGGCGGGGCTTTGCGCCCCGGCCGCGCGGCATGTCTCTTTCAAAACCGATTCCACTTTCGGGCGAGATGCGTCAGGCGCAGAACCAGTTGGCGCAGCAGCTTTCGCCGATCATGTGGGCCGGAGGCAGCATGGGGACGATCCCGCTGCTGCGGTCGCGGGCCTGCTCCAGAAGCAGGCGCACCTCGTCGGGTTCCACGCCGTCGCTGGCCATCACCAGCCTGATCACCGGATCTCGCAGCAATTCGTCCAGTTCCAGCGTGCTTTCGGTCATGTCTCGCCTCCTCGGCATCGCCCTACCCGCCCGGATCGTTCCTAGATAGGAAGCCAATCATGGCCCGCCAATGATCGTTCGGCGGCTATCTTGCGGCATCTTCGGGTTTTTTTGCCGCCGCGCCGCCTCCTGGCATGCTCCCGCAAATTCCCACGGTGGAGTGCTTTCTGGCCTGCTCCTTTCCGGTTGACGCCCGGCGCCGGGGCCGCTGAAATGCCCGCCGAAGAAATGGAACGCCGCGCCGAACCCATGCCACAGCATGCCGAAGCTCCCTCGCCCGCCGCGGCCGCCCGGCGCATCTCCGGCGGCAATGGCGGCAGGGCAGAGGCTCTTGCCATCCGCCCCGGCCGGATCGAGGATGCGGACAATATCCACGCAGCCTTGCTCGGTATCGCCGAGACGGTCGGCGAAACGCACAAGATCGCCTCCACGCCCGAAGACATCCGCCGTTTCGGCTTCGGCCTGCAACCGGCCTTCGCCACGCTGATTGCGGAATCCGGTTCCGAATTTGCCGGCATGTGCCTGTATTTCCCGATCTTTTCGAGCTGGATGGGGCGGCCGGGTATCTATGTGCAGGATCTTTTCGTGCATGACCGCTTTCGCGGCCTGAAAGTGGGCGAGCGGCTGCTGCGCCATCTCGCCAGGCTGTCGAAAGAGACCGGCGGCGTCTATCTGCAATTGTCCGTCGACACCGGAAACACCAGGGCCCAGGCGTTCTACGAGCGGCTCGGCATCGAGCGCTCGCACAACGAGCAGGTCCACAAGATCCTGGGCGAAGCCTTCTTCCGTCTCGCGGAAGAAGGCGGGCCCTGAAAACGGGAGCCGCAATGAAAGCCTTCTATGCCGAAGAACAGAAACGCCACGATCCGAAAGCCTTCCTGTCCAGCGGCGCGCCGCAACCCAACCCGGAAAAGCCTGAGCGCATCGAGCGGCTGCTGGCCGGCGCGCGGGCGGCCGGCTGCACCATCGAGCGGCAGCGCGACCACGGCCTAGGTCCGATCGCGGCTGTCCACACGCCGGAATATCTCGATTTCCTGGAGCACATCTTCGCCCGCTGGCAGCGCATCGAGGGCGCCTCCGAGGAGGTGATCCCCAACATCCATCCCATCGCGCGCGGCGGCGCCTATCCGGCCTCGGCCGTGGGCCAGGCCGGCTACCACATGGCCGACACCGCCTGCCCGATCTCGGCCGAGACATGGGACAGCGCGCTGTGGAGCGCCTGGAGCGCGGTGGAAGCAGCCGAGACGGTGCTTTCAGGCGCGCCGGCCGCCTATGCGCTGTGCCGGCCGCCCGGCCACCACGCCTTCGCCGACGTGGCGGGCGGCTTCTGCTTCATCAACAATTCGGCGGTCGCCGCACAGGTACTGCGCAAATCCGCGCCGCGCGTGGCGATCCTCGACGTCGACCTGCATCACGGCAACGGCACCCAGGGAATCTTCTATGCGAGGCCCGACGTGCTGACCGTGTCGCTGCATGCCGATCCGGTGCGCTTCTATCCGTTCTTCTGGGGCCATGCCGACGAACGGGGGGGAGGCCCCGGCCTCGGCTACAATCTCAACCTGCCGCTGCCGCGCAAGTCGGGCGACGAGGCGTTCCTGGAAGCGCTGGAGGCGGCCTTCCGGCGCATCCGTTCCTTCGCCCCAGAGGCGCTGGTGGTGGCGCTGGGGCTCGACGCCTTCGAGGGCGACCCGTTCGGCGGGCTTTCGGTGACGACGCCGGGCTTCTCGCGCATCGGCGAGGCGATCGCAGGGTTGAAGCTGCCGACCACAATCGTGCAGGAAGGCGGCTATCTGTGCGACGCGCTGGGCGACAACCTGACCGCTTTCCTGACCGGCTTTGGCGGCGCGGCGGGCTGAAACCCTGTCAGCGGCGCACGGCGGCCAGCGCCTTGCGCCGCGCGTCGTCGATCAGCATGTTGGCCACCTGCATGCGGATCATGGCGCGCTGGCGCAGATGCGGCGCGACCCGGTCGGGATGGTTGGAGAAGGCGAAGCTGCGGCGCAGCCGCCCGAAATCCGCGGCCTTCTTGACCTTACTCAGGCCGAGTTCGGCCGCGATGGATTCCGGGTCGATCGGCAGCAGCCTCTCGTCCGGCGCGGCGGGCTCCTGCGCGATGTTGGCGTCGGCAAGCAGGGCGGCGAATTCGGCGGCAAGATCGGCTCCGGTCGCGCGGTATTCGGCGTCGAACACCTCGCCCGAGACCTTGATGCGGCCGGAATGCAGTTCGTCGGCCACCGAGAGATAGTCGAAGGGAATGGACGGACGGGCCCCGCCTTCCGCATGCTCCGGCATGCCGGAGGCGACGAAAAGGTCGTCCAACAGGGAAGCGAAATCCCGCTTGGCTCCGGTACCGATGTTCGCCCCCCTCGCTCGATCGCCCGCAAACGCGGTCTGTCCGAAGATAGGCCCGGCTCGTTAAAAATGCATGGTTGCGTTGCGGCGCAATTTAACGGCCTGCGCGATCGCAGCCAAGACGCCGCAAGATCTTGCGTAGAGAGCCGCCAGGGTCCTGCCCGGCAAAATGTCGCATGGCAGCCATGCGCATGCTGCGCTGCACAATCGTCACGTTTGACCTATATGTCTGCGGCAGGGAGGACCAACAGGAGCCTGGACCATGGGGTTCTTCACCGAGTTGTTCTCCCGCCCGCGCCCGACGGAACAGGCGCGCTATCGCGCAGCGCTGGCGCTGCTTCATTCCATGAGCAACGCCGACCGCTCCGACATCGGCATCAAGCCGGCCGATTTCCCGCGCATCGCCCGGGAAATGTCGCAGCGCTGAGCCCGGAAGCCGTCGCCACCGCAGCGCCGCATTCCCGGTTAGGCTTTTGCATGCCGAACGGAGATTCGCGATGAAGAGCCTGCCTGCCGCCGCGACCGTCACGCTTGCCCTCGCCGCCGCGCTTTCGCATGCGGCCGCCGACGAATCACCCTATATCGACGACCGCTCCGATGCGGCTTCGGTGGTCCGCTCGCTCTACAGCGCCATCAACCGCCACGAATATGCCCGCGCCTGGGACTATTATGGCGAGGCCAAGCCCGCGAAGGACTTCGACGCCTTCGTCAAGGGATACGAGAATACCGGGAAGGTCGAGGTCGAGATCGGCACGGCCTCGGAAGAAGGGGCCGCCGGCAGCATCTATTTCAGCCTGCCCGTAGCCATCCGCGCCACCGCCGCAGACGGCGGCAGCCAGGTCTTCGCCGGCTGCTATACGCTGCGGCAGGTGAATGCGCAGATCCAGGAACCGCCCTTCAATCCGATCCATATCGAAAAGGGCGCGTTGAAGCCCTCAAGCGCCGATCTGGCCGACGCCCTGCCCGAAAGCTGCGGCGACGGACCGCCGCCGCCCGGGAAGGACGCGGCTTTGGAGCAGGCCCGGACGGCCTTTGCTACCGCCTACGCCTCGCAATGCGACGCGCAGGCGCCGGACGGTGCCCCGGCGGGAACGCCCGAGGCCAACACGATCCGCTACAAGGCAGGAGATGCCGCCGAGAACGAGCCCGAGCGCGAGGTCAGGCTGTTCCGCTTCTTCTGCACGATGGGCGCGTATAACGAGACCGCCGTTTACTACGTCTCGGACGAAGACGGCGTGCGGCAATTGCAATTCGCCGTGCCGGAACTGGACATACGCTACGAGAACGGCGACAGCCAGGGCAAGGTCGAGGCGGTCGGCATCATCGGTTTCCGGACCGAGGACCGGCTGGTCAACTCCGCCTATGACGAGGCCGCCCACACCATCGCCTCGCACGACAAGTGGCGCGGCGTCGGCGATGCTTCGACATCCGGCATCTATCTGTTCCGCAACGGGCATTTCAGCCTCGTGCAATACGATGTCGACGCCAGCTACGACGGCGAGATCGACCCGCAGACGGTGCTAGACTACAACACGCCGCCCTGAACGCGCCCGCCTGTTCAGCGCGCCAGCGACAGCATCCAGTTCAGCGTCTCGCGCCAGTCGGTCATGCGGATCGGCGTGCCGTGGGTGCCGGTCTCGAAGCGGGCGAAGCGGGCCGGATAGCCGGGCGATTTCGCCAGGATCGAGCGGAAGAAGGCTTCCTGGTTCTGCACCGGAAACACCGGGTCCTTGCTGCCCTGGGCGAAGAACACCGGAACCTTGCGCCGGAAGGCGGGACTGGCGAAAAAGCTCTCGTCCCACAGCGAGCCGAGCAGAAGGAGCCCGTCGATACGGGCGCCGGTGTCCGTGCGGGCGGCCAGCTTCCAGCACAGCGCCCCGCCCATCGAGCCGCAGGCGACGAAGATTTTCGCACCTGGCGAGGCATCCGCATAGTGTTCGATCAGGGCCGCCACCTGGGCCGCGCCGCGATCGCCGAAATCGGGAAAATCGGGCGACAGGTAAAGCCCGCCATTTTCCTCCATCAGGTTCTTGATGCGGTTGAAGTTGCCGCCGAAGGTGAAGTCGTCCACGCCCTGCCGGCGCGAGCCGCCCTGCCCGTGCAGATAGAGCGTGATGACGGAGGCGCCCTTCGTGCTGCCCACGGCGACATAACGCACGGTCCCGGCCTCGGTCTTCAGCGCAAGGTCCTGCTGCGCCTTGCGCACGCCGAGCGCGGTATACTCACCGCGCACCCGGCGCTCCGGCACCTCGTCGCGCTGGTTGATGTCGCGCAGTTCGCGATAGTCGAACACGCGGTAAAGCTCGCCCTTCTCCGAAGACAGCAGCGCCGGATAGGCAAAGAGATCGTCCTTGAAGGATTTCAATGTCTGCGCCTGGGCGGAGGCTGACCCTGCGACCAGCAGCGCCGCCAGAGCCGGCAGCACGCGACAGATCAAAAACCGGGGTGAGCACAACCGCAAGGACATGGCTGTCCTTGCCGCGCCGGCACGCCGCTTGTCAACGTGTCAACCCTGCAGCACGCCGCCGGCGTCCGCCAGTGCCCCGGGCGTGTCGACGTCCACCGCGGCACCGGCGCCGATCTCCACGTCGATAACGTCGAGCCCGCCCGCCTCGATGAGATGGCGGGCGCCGGTATCGCCCTCCAGATGCGAGATGGCGGGAAAAAGAGCGCGCGGCAGCAGCACCGGGTTGCCGCGCTTGCCCTCGTGCGAGGCGCGCACGACAGCGGTGCCCCCGGCCTTGCGGAAGGCGTCCACCAGCCGGTCGAGGTCGGCGCTAGAGACGCCCGGCATATCGCCCAGCACGATCAGCGCACCGGCGGCGTCCTGCGGCAGCGCCGCCACGCCGGCCTTGAGCGAGGTGGAGAGCCCATCGGCGAAATCGGGGTTTTCCGCAAAACGGACGGCAAGCCCTTCGAGCGCCTCATGCACGCGTCCTCGCTGGTGGCCGGTGACGACGAACGTGCCGGCCGCCTTCGTGGCCAGCACCCGCTCGGCCGTGCGCCGCACCAGCGGCTTGCCGTCGAACAGCGCCATCAGCTTGTTCGGCCCGCCCATGCGGCTCGACCGGCCGGCCGCCAGCAGCACCGCATAGACCTTCGGGTCCGGCCTCTTCGCCTCCGATCGGTCTGCGCCCACCTTGCCGGCGGCCGGCTCGCGCGGCTGCGGCCGGGTGGGGATTTCCATGAGCAGCCCGCCGACGCCCATGCCGGCAATGTCTTCCCGCGTCACGGGAATGCCGGCCATCAGCCGGTCCAGCACCCAGTCGAAGCCGTTGAGCTTGGGGCTGCGGGCGCAGCCCGGCGCGCCGAGAACGGGCTTGCCCTGGCGCTCCCCCAGCACGAACAGATTGCCCGGATCGACCGGCATGCCGGAGCGGTGAACGGTGCCGCCCGAGGCGTGGATGGCGGCGGGGATGACGTCCTCGTCCGGGTCGCTCATGGCGGAGGCGCCGAACACCAGCACCATGTCGCTCTCGCCCGCCAGTTCGACGATGGCCTGCGCCACCTCGGGCGCTGCATGCGGAGTGCGGATCTCGCCCGAGATCGTGCTGCCGGTGCGGCCGATGCGCTCCTCGGTGACGCGCAGCGTCTTGTCGAGGACGCTGGCCTTGATCGAGGGCAGCACGGTCTGCACCACGCCCACCCGGAGCGGCTTGTAGGGGTGCATGCGGAAGGCCTCGCGCCCGCGAGCGAGCGAGATCGCCTTTTGCAGCGTTTCCTCCGGCACGGCGAAGGGGATGATCTTGATCGTGGCCACCATCTGGCCTTCCACCATCGGCGCGAAGGCAGGCATGGTGGCGACGGTGATGTCCGCATCCACGAGGTTGATGGAATCGATCAGCTGCCTGTCGACCGTGAAGATGCCGGAGACGGTCGCATAGAGGTTGACCCGGCCGGTGGCTGGTGGCCGGGCCTCGATGCCGGCGAAGGTGAGCGCGGCCGCAAGGCGTCCCGCAGCCTCGTTCTCCTCAACGTCGTCAGCGGCCAGAACGGCCACCACCACCTCGCTCATGCCGGCGGCGCGGAAGGCGGCGACGTCGTCGGCGGTCAGGCGGCTGGCCTTGCGCAGGCGCCGGTCGCCGATCACGGTGGAATGGGCGAGGATGGCGCCCTCGGCCTCATCGAGCGGAACCGGGCCGAACCTCATGCCACGTCCTCCTTCGCCTCCAGCCCGCGCGAGCGGAAGGCGCGGATCACCTGCCCCAGCACCGCGACCGCGATCTCGGCCGGGCTGGCCGCGCCGATCTCCAGCCCGATCGGCGCATGGATGCGCGCGATCTGCTCCGGCCGGGCGCCGAGCGCCAAAAGGCGCTCCACGCGCTTGGCATGCGTCTTGCGGCTGCCCAGCGCGCCGACATAGAAGCATTCCGCGTCGAGCGCAGCTTTCAGCGCGAAATCGTCCACCTTGGGGTCATGGGTCACGGCGGCAAGCGCGGTGTAGCCGTCCAGCGGCTGGCGCTTCAGCACGTCCTCGGGCCATTCCGCATGCAGCGGGGTATCGGGAAAGCGGTCCTTGGTGGCGAAGGCGGTGCGCGGGTCGATGATTTCGACCGGATAGCCGGCGATCCTGGCCATCGGCGCCAGCGCCTGGCTGATATGGACCGCGCCGATCACCACCAGGCGCGGATGCGGCAGATGGGCATTGAGGAAATAGCTCTGTCCCTCCACCGTCACCGAGCCGGAGCGCCCGGTGCGGAAGGCCGCGGTGATCGCCTCGCCCAGTTCGCCGGAGACCGCGTCGCCTTCATGCACGAGGCGGGCGCTGCCGTCGCCCAGATCCGTCACCAGCACCGCCGCACGGCGGTCGCGTCGGTCGGCGTTCAGTTCCCTGAGAAGCTGCAGATCCATGATCGCCCCTTTCAAATTGCGTCAGGGCGCGGCGATTTACGGTTCGCCCTCGCGCAATTTGGTCATCCCAGCCGCTCGACGTAGACCTTGATGCGTCCGCCGCAGGAAAGCCCCACGCGCCACGCCGTCTCGTCGGCCACGCCGAATTCCAGCATCCGCGGCTTGCCGCTTTCGATCACGTCGAGCGCCTCGGTGACGACCGCGCCTTCGACGCAGCCGCCGGAGACGGAGCCGTGGAAATTCCCTTCGGCGTCGATGACCAGATGGCTGCCCGCCGGGCGCGGCGCCGAGCCCCAGGTCTCGACCACCGTGGCGATGGCGACGTCGCGGCCGTTCTCCCTCCACCCTTCGGCGATGACGAGGGGGTCGCGGGCCTCGTCCAGATCGGTCTCGTGTTCCATGATCTTTCCTCCACCCATCCGATAGATAGCTATGCCGCCGCCCGGATGCCACCCTGCATCCAGCGGCGCGGGTCGACCTCGCGGCCGGCGCGCCCGTCCAGCGACGCGCACAGATCGGCCAGCGCTTCCAGATTGTGCACCGGGCGGAATTCGTCGACATGCGGCAGCATGGCCTTGACGCCGCGCGCGCGGGCCTCGAAGCCATCGAAGCGCAGCAGCGGGTTGAGCCAGATCAGCCGCCGGCAGGACCTGCGCAACCGTTCCGTCTCCCGCGCGAGCTCGCCGGCGGCGTCGCGCTCCAGCCCGTCGGTGATGAGCAGCACCACGGCCCCCTGCCCCAGCACGCGGCGCGACCACAGCCGGTTGAACTCGGCCAGCGCGTCGCCGATGCGCGTGCCGCCGGACCAATCCTTCACCAGCGCCGAGCAGTCGGCCAGCGCCTGGTCGGGGTCGCGGTTGCGCAACTGCCGGGTGAGGTTGGTCAGCCGCGTGCCGAAGACGAAGGCGTGCGTGCGCCGCCGCTTCTCGGCGAGCGCATGCAGGAAATGCAGGAAGACGCGGCTGTACTGGCTCATCGAGCCGGAAATGTCGGCCAGCACCACCAGCGGCGGATGCACCTCGCGTGGAGAGCGGAACCGGGGCAGGATCAGCCCGCCGCCGGTGCGTGACGCCTGCCGCATCATGGCCCGCGGGTCGATGCGGGCGCCGCGCGGGTTGGGGCGGAAGCGGCGCGTCGCCACCAGGTCGAAAGGCAGCCGCAGCTCCGAAATGGCCCGCCGTGCGGCGGCAAGCTCGGCCGCGGTCATCTGCGCGAAATCCTTGGTACGCAGCACCTCGTCGCCGGAAACGGTGAAGCGGGCGTCCACCTCGACCTCGGGAATCTCGCGCGGCGGCCGGTCTTTCTCGCGGTCCGCGAACAGCGCCTCGCCCACCCGGCTTTCGGCCGCGCGCAGCCTCTGCTTCTCGCGCGTGTCGGGTGCCACGGGCGAGAACATGGCCAGCATCTTCTCGATCAGCTCGCGCGACTTCCAGA